>CAYGOG010000001.1:0-1800 GCA_964351415.1 uncultured bacterium
CAAATTCTCAATAGAAAATTGATCTCTAAAATTAAATGTATGACAGGGTCGATCTACGAGGCGTTATTACGCAACCTTCCCCTCATCTTTAGCGCCAAAGACCAAAGGCCATTTAGTCTGAGTGCTCGGAAATAGGTTTACCTATTCCCTTCGCACTCATCCTCAATGACTTTGGCTTTTGCATCTAAATATGAAGGGGAAATTGCGCAACAACGCCTCTTTCAATCAACCTCTGCACAAGCTTGTTCTTCTCGTTTCTCTGTTTCCACTGTCAAAACAGCGCTTGAACACTCTCGGTGTTCTATTTCGTTTCCGTCAGAGTTCTCTTAGAAAACGAATGAGCAAACTATACGAAAGGGGGACTATTTTTTGCAAGGTTCGATGTCGAGCGAGCCTACGAATCGATCGAAATGATCGGGCCGTTCTATAGGAGAAATGAGGGTTAAATGGTACAGGTGTTGGTCGGTCTCGACCCACTGTTCTGAAATGGCCGCTCCCGACTCATCCCGCCAGTGAACTTCGCCCTGATGGGCCGCGCCGCGTTTGGGGGATACCTCGAGCAAATAGATCTCGCCGGCCGATACCGCCTCAACCACCATCCCTCCATCCGGCAAATACCGATAGGTGGGGTCTACGGGAAACCGCGCGAGCGCTTTTTCCTCTCCAATGGCGACTGAAAAGACGGGCCAAATCAGCGGGTCCAAATTGCGCGCAACCTCTTGAGTCGGAGCGCGCTCCACGGGCACCCACCCATCCGGGGCTACGGCTAATAAAAGACTTGATAGCAAGTTTTTCCACATCGTAGGACTATTTTACCACGACTGCCCCTTGCGCGATATCAATTGAAAATTTTAATTGCACAGTTTAAAAGAAGAAATGGAGGTACAACAATGCTCAATCCACTCTCACTTTTTTTCGGTCAACTCTTCGGCGTCTTCTACGTCATCCTCGGGCTTAGCTTCCTGCTTCAGCAAGAGCGGTCTAAAAAGGCGATTCACGATGTCCTCGATTCTCCCGGTTTAATGTTTATCTCTGGGATTATCACCACCCTACTAGGTGCCGTGGTTGTCATCACGCACAATACCTGGGCCTACACTTGGGAAGTGGTGATCACGCTGATCGGCTGGCGTTTCCTACTCCAAGGGGCGTGCCGTTTACTTGCACCGCATCATCTCGCGCGCTATTTCAAAGCTGTTACCCACAACTACTACACACTCTTTAGCTGGTTTTGGTTCCTCGTGGGCGCCTACCTGCTCTGGTCTGTGATCTCAATCATGCGCTGTGCTTGCTCAGCTTAAACAGGACACCACAACATGCAAAATCCATTGTCTCATTTTTTAGGAGAGCTCTTTGGGATCTACCTTGTGATCCTGGGGCTGGGTTTCCTCATGCATCGGGAACGGGCTCAGAAGGCGATTCTCGCAACTTTGGAGTCTCCGGCTTTGATGTTTATCACTGGGATTCTCACGACTCTGATCGGCACAGCTGTGGTCCTCACACACAACACTTGGGTTTCCTCGTGGGAAGTTCTCATCACGCTGATCGGTTGGCTGCTCCTCGTGCAAGGAGCGGGTCGCCTCCTCGCGCCGCATCTCATTGCGCGTGGGTTTAAGGCGATTGTCCATAAAGGGTTTGCCCTCTTCACCTGGTTTTGGCTCCTCGTCGGCGCCTACCTGTTGTGGTCGGTTCACACATAATGCGCTGGATTGCCAAGCTTGCCCTCGGAGTTGCGGGGGCATTTGCCTTAACAGCCGTAGTGGGGCTGTATCTTCACAACCGCCGCGTTGTGTGGACCAATGA
>CAYGOG010000001.1:1810-27250 GCA_964351415.1 uncultured bacterium
CAATGATGCGTTCCTCGACGGCTATCAAGTCACCGTGAGCTCGGATGTAGAAGCCCGAATCATCGAGCTGCTAGTCGACGAAGGCGATTGGGTCGAGTCGGGAGCCCAAATCTGCCAATTGGACGAGAGCCTGTTTCTCTCGCGTAAAGCAGAAGCTCAAGCGCGCGTCGCGCTTCTGGAAGTAGAGGTGACGCTGAAACAAGTGCACTGCGAAAAGCTGCGCGACATCTACCAAATTGCGCGCCAAGAATTTGAGACTGAGGTGCTCTCCTTCCTCGATTACGATAAAAAGGAGAAAGATTTTCGGATGGCCGAAGTGGAGTTGCAAGCCTCGCACAAAGCGCTCGCGCAAGGCATCGCCCAAGTGGGCGTCATCGAGGAGCTTCTCCGCCACACCAAAGTCTACGCTCCGCGCGCCGGTTCCATTGCGAAACGGTGGGTCGTCGGCGGCGATGTCGCCCACGTCGGGCAGCCGCTTTTTTCGCTCACCGATACCCGCAATATCTGGGTCACCGCCAATCTCGAGGAGACGAAAGTGGGCCGCGTCCAGATCGGCGACTCTGTAAAAGTGCGCATCGATGCCTATCCCGGCCAAATCTTCTGGGGCAAGGTCTTTGCAGTCCGCGCCGCTGCCGCCTCCCAATTTGCGCTGATTCCCCCCGATAACGCGACCGGCAACTACACCAAGGTGGTGCAGCGCGTGCCTCTGAAAATCCTTCTGGATCTCCCCGAAAATCTCCCCCACCTCTACCCGGGAATGTCGGTCGAAATCGACATCCAGGTGCCATGAGAGTCCCCACCCTTTTTGCCGCCACGCTCCTCGCCTCGTTTTGCGGGGTGATGGGGGGCTTGGCCACCGCTTCCGGCACCGACCTGATCCAAGGGGAACTCGCCTTAAGCAATACCGTTCTCGAGTGGCTCACTCTCCTCTACTTTCTCGCGATCAATACAATCATCCCCATCGCCTCCGCCTGCGCCAACCGCTGGGGCATGCAGCACACCCTCAGCCTCGCCATTTTGATCATGTGGGTGGGCGCGCTCATCGCCGCCTGTGCGCCCGATTTTGCCATCCTCGCCCTCGGCCGCACCCTCCAGGGGATCGGCGCTGGGCTTCTCTTCCCCCTCGGGATGGCGTTTGCAGCGCTCCTCTTCCCGCCCGAACGGCTCTCGTTTGCCCTCGTCCTCTACCTCCTCTGCGCCTTTGCGCTCTCTCTGGGCCTCGGGATCGGCGTCGTCGGTTGGCTCTCCCAACACATCGGCTGGCGCTCCGTCTTCGCCCTCATCGTCGCCCTCAGTATCCTCTCCAATGCGCTCTTCCTCCTCTACCCCCCGCATCCCGAAAAACCGGCGCGCATCCCCTTCGACATCATCGGCTACATCCCCTTTGCCCTCTCGGTCGCCATGCTCCTCATTGCGCTTGTCAATGGCAACCTCTCCGCTACCGACGCCGGTTGGCGCTCTCCCTGGATCGTCGCCCTCCTCGCCCTCACTGTCCCCGCCACCATTACCTCGCTCGTCATGCAGGTGCGCCACCCCCATCCGCTCTTCCCAACCGAGCTCTTTCGCAACGCTGAATTCGTAATCTGCTCCATCGGCCTCTTTCTCATTGGAACCAGCCTCTTTTCCACCATCACCCTCTCGCTCCAATTTGCCCTCTCATTTCTCCATTATCAGCGCGACATCGCCAGCTACATCATCGCCCCCTTTGGCTTCGTCATCCTCGCCGGTTCTCTCCTCGCCACCTACCTCTCCAAAAAAATCCCCCTCATCTTCCTCATCCTGTCCGGCTACGTCGCCCTGATCTGCGGAGACCTCTATGCCTCCACCTTTACGCTCCGCTGCATGCCCTCTGATCTTGCGCTCTTCGTCGCACTCCGCGCCTTCGGCATCGGACTCGCCTTCACTCCCCTCACCGTCCGCGCGATGCAATCGCTCCCCCGCCACCTCCTAGGACAAGCCTCCACCTTTCTCACCTACGCGCGACAGCTCGGCGCCACCTGTAGTCTCGCCCTCACCGGTATCCTGCAAATCCGCCGCACCATCTTCCACACCGCCCGCTTCAGCGAGCAAGCCGCCGACCCCTCTACCGGCTTTCATCTCGCTGTCGACGCCCTCGCCGCTAAAATTGGCTCCATTGGCGGCCTCGGCAACGCCCACGATCGGGCCCACCGCCTCCTCATCGACAATATCTCCCTGCAAGCCCAAGTCGCCGCCTGGTGCGACTCGATTCACTTTTTCTTTTATCCCACCCTCGCGCTCCTCATCTTGCTGGCATTCTTGTCGTTTCGGAAACGGCATGATATCGTAAAGCCGTGAAACCGATCTGGAAACGCTCCCCCTCCCTCGAAGAGCTCAACCGCTACTGTCGCAATACCCTCATCAGCCACCTCGGGATCCAGATCGTCGAGATCGGCCCCGACTTCCTTGTAGCCGACATGCCGGTCACGCCCGCCCTTTACCAGACCATGGGAATTGTACACGGAGGGGCCAATGCTGCCCTGGCTGAAACAGTGGGGAGCCTTGGGGCAAACCTAGCCTCGGAAGAGGGGGTAAAAGGGGTTGGATTGGAATTGAATATCAATCACATCCGAGCCGTCCGCGAAGGGATCGTGCGGGCTCGTGGAACTCCCGTGCACCTGGGCCGATCGACCCAGGTGTGGGAGATTCGACTGTTCAACGGAGAGGCGTTGACCGCTATCTCGCGTTTGACAGTCTCGCTAATCGCTTAGCGGTAGTCGCGGTTTCCGCCGCGGAAAGAGGGGCGGTCGCCGTCGCGACGGGGAGCGCGGTCGCCGCGGAATCCACCTTCAGAACGGGGTGCGCCACCTTCACGAGGTCCTGCATCGCTGCGGGCCATGTCGATGACAAGCGCCTTGCCCATGAACGGTTGACCGCTCAAGGAATCTTTCGCTTTGCCTGCGTCTTCTGCAGTCGCCATGCGCACGAATGCGAATCCACGGGGACGGCCCGAATAACGGTCCATTACGATCTTTACGTCTTTCACTTCGCCATATTGAGAGAAGAGCTCGCGTACTTGATCTTCGTTTGCATCATAGTTGAGATTGCCGACGAAGAGCTTCGAATTGTTTTGTTGGAACATGAATGATACCTAGTTTGAGACCGCTCTTTTGGCGAATGAAGCGAAAAGGTTGGTCGAAATTTACGTTGAAGATTGTAGGGCTATGTGTAGGATTAAGTCAATGCTTCAGTTAACAGAGCGCATGGCTTCCCTCGACATCTTCGAGACCGACTTAGAGGAATCGTTTGTCAGGGGCTCCGGGCCCGGCGGACAAAAGGTGAACAAGACCTCTTCGTGCGTTTATATCAAGCACATACCCAGTGGCTTAGAGGTGAAATGCCAGCGCACCCGCTCGCGCGAGCAGAACCGCCGCCTCGCGCGCATCGAGCTGTGCGACCGGATCGAGGAGCAGCGGCTCGGCTTGATGAGCGCCCGCAAACGGGAGCAAGCAAAAATTCGAAAACAGAAGCAGCGCCGCTCCCGTCGGACGCAAGAAAAAATTTTAGCTTCCAAGAGAGAGCGCGGCTCGCTGAAAAAGTTGCGCAAGCCCCCCGAATAGGGGTATACTGGCGCCTCTTTATGGAATACCGCGTCACTGAACCCATGCTCGCCCGCGAGGCGATCCGCCGCCTCTATCCGCAGAGCTCTCGCCGCACGCTGCAAAACTGGCTGCGCGGGGGCCGCTTTGCCGTCGACGGGCAGCCGCTCTACCGCGAGTCCGATCCCCTGCAAGAGGGGCAAGTGGTCACCGCCCGCGAGGGATACCGCGTGCGCCGTTTCATCGCCGATATGGAACTGCTCTATGAAGACCGGTACGTTGTCGCGATCCATAAGCCGCAGGGACTCCTCAGCGTTCCGCTCGATGAACAAGGGCTCGAATCGCACGCGCTCGGCCTCCTCAAGGGCTACTACGGCACCTCGCAAATCTACCCCGTCCACCGCCTCGATCGGGAAGCCTCGGGCGTCCTCGTATTTGCCCGCGGGAAAGAGTCGGAAGAGCGGCTCAAAGCGCAATTCGAGGCGCACAAACCGCGCCGCGAGTACGTCGCCGTCGTGCATGGCCACATTGAAGAGCAAAAGGGCACCTGGAATATCCCGCTGCTCGAGCTCCCCTCCTTTCGCGTGGTCGTGTCCTCAGATGGGCGCGACGCCATCACCCATTACGAGGTGATCCGCCGCTCGAAGAAATACACCTACCTGAAGCTCTTCCTCGAAACGGGGCGCAAGCACCAGATTCGGGTCCATTGCAGCCATGCAGGGCACCCGATTGTGGGCGATGAGCGATACGGCTCGGATGAAGACCCGATCGGCCGCATGTGTCTCCACGCGCGCGACCTCCAGATCAGCCATCCATTTACGGAAAAGCCGCTCCATTTTGAGTCGGCTCCCCCGGGGCCATTCCGCAAACTCGGTCTTTAGTGTCTAATTGCGAAAGTTCGTGAACGAATCTTTCGCAATTAGACACTAGAAGTCTAGAGTCGCTCGAAGCGTGATGCCATACAGGGCTAACATCCCGCTCGTAATCCAGGTTTCTTTCGCCTGATTGTTTACGGCGCTCGTTGAACGGCGGATTTCCTGCAAGTTTAGCCAAGCCGTCATCTCATAGCCCAAGAATACCTCGACCCGATTGCGCGGGTAGTTCTTTTGCCAGGAGGGGCCGATCAACACCTGCGCCGTAAAGGTGGGGCGCACGTCTTCAAATTTCTCATCGCGAACAGGCCCGCCGGTGACCGTGGTCGCCGTTTGCTTGGCTTCATTCTTATATTGCCCCACAAGCGCCGCGGTCGTCACAAGGCCGGTGACAAACATGTTGTTGCCCCAAAACCAATCGCTCTGAATCCCCGCTCGCAATCCGCCGCCGATGTAGTGCCATCGGTTGCGAATGGTCGTGGAATTGCCAGACCCATCGTTGTAGCGCACTCTCCAGTCTTGATCCATCCACGCAGCGGTAGGGCCGCCCATAAAGCGAAGACGCAGGTGAGGGTTGGTGTCGAAGACGCGATCTGCAAGCAGGTCGAACACGTTGTAATTGAGGTGGATGGTGCTGTGTGCCCCGGTCATGTCATTCGTAAAGACCTGGGGGAACGTGCCGTCTAAAAATTCATCGGCGGGGATCGGCTTTGTCGCGCTTTCAAAGCCCCGATTGGTGATCCGCGTATATTGCCCGCGCACTTCCCAGTACTTGGGCGCGTTGTAAAATCCAACCGAGATCCGAAATCCGGGATCCATGTTGTATTCGGCATTTTTGACTTCGCCAGAGGCCCATGTGAGGCCACTAGGAGCGTTGGCCGGAGCTGGATGTTCCATTTTCAGCGCATAGTCGAGGGCAGCTTCAATCACGGACCAATAGAGAAACTCCGCATGCACGAAGATGCAATCGTAGTCTTTCTTAAACAGGTCAGCATCGTACTTTTCGGGTTGTTGCCAAGCGGGTTTATTGCTGGCCATTGCGAGGTAATCGTCGTACATATCAGCACACTCTATCGCATCGACAGTTATTTTTTCAATTCAAGGCGCGGCTCCCCATCCGGGGAAAAAAGCGAGACAGCCATTGGCAAAGGATTGCACCGCTATGGAGGCGAGGATGAGTCCGCCAATCCGGTTGAAGATGCTGATCCCCTTGCGGCCGATTGCGTGCTCAATGCTCGTGGAAAACCAGAGCACGAGTCCCATCACAGCGGTGACCATCATCGCGCTCGAGGTAATGACCAATAGATTGGCGACGCCAGGATAGTCGTTCACGCTCACAATCAGCGAGCTAATCGCTCCGGGCCCCGCGATAATCGGCATGGCCAGCGGCACGATCGCCCCGGTCTCCCGTTTCTCATCGGGGTTTTGTTTCATCGAGCTCTCTTCCGCATGCAACATCGACAATGCAAGCAACATCAACACGATGCCGCCGGCAATCTGAAAGGCGGGGATCCGAATGCCCAACACAGCCAGCAGCGGCTTGCCAAACCAGGTCACCACCAGGAAGATAATCCCGACCGCTAATGTCGCGACAAAGACTGTGTTCTTGCGCTCAGCCGGCGTGTCGCTGCGCGTGATCCGCAGGACAGCGGGGATCGCCGAGAGCGGGTTTGCAATGACGAGTAACGTAACAAAATGGTTGAGGAAGTCGGTGAAATTCATATCCCAGCAGTTTATCAGAATCTACCGTTTCGGTTTTGCACTCATCGCGCCATAGGGGGCGATCAGCAGCACCTCTTCCACCTGGTTCTCCTCATTCAACAAGAATCGCACGGAGAGTCCGGCTAATTTTTTCACCGTGAACTCGTTCGATCCATTGGGGACCATCTCATAGAGCGGTTGCCCTGGGATAACCGCATATAGAGCGCCTCCGCGGAGCATAATCTCCACAGTCACGTCTTCCACATCATACGGACCCACAAACTGCATCAGGTAATCAAAGGAGGAGGCTGTCGGATTGGGTCGCTTCTTAAACACGATATCCGCGACACTCGACTCAAATGGGACCACCACTTCGCCCACATCGCCCAGGGAGTCGTTGTGGAACGAGAATTTAAACCCGACCCGACTATAGCAAGCATCTTGCACCTCTTCTTCGATATTGAAGACATCGTAGTGCCAATGGCCCAAGACCATGGTGAGCCCGTGCAGCGTTGCGTGGAGCGCCCCATTGATGAGTTCGATTTTCATTGTCCCATACCCCGGATGGGAGTACTCGCCTACATAGGCCTCAAGCGGATGAAGCGGGTTGGTGCCCAGTTTGCGCTGCATCCCCTCTTTTTTGGTGCGCTCTCCTTGGCTTGCCTTTTCTTTGGCAAGCTGTTTCAACCCCTCTTCGATCCACACAGTGGATTTGATCCCCAATGCCCGATCGAGGAAGTGCAGGCTTAAGATATAGGGGAGCATCGACAAGTTCCGGTTCCCCAGCACAATGACTCCCACCCCTTCTCTCGGGAGCAACGACATGAATGAGGTAAACCCATCTAATCCGCCGTGGTGGCAAATATTGTAGTGTCCCCGATGCGATTGGATAAACCATCCCAATCCACAGGAGTTGATAATCGATCCGGGATGTTCGCTCACACCGGCAATGACCATTTGAGGCGAGTGCATCTCTTGCAATGTCACCCTGGTCATCAACGTCTTGCCTTGATAGACGCCGTTATTCAGGTGCAGTTTCACCCACTCCGCCATGTCATACACATTCGAATTGAGACCGCCTGCGGGCCGAAGGGGGCTCAACTCGCGATAGGAGATCCGCTTCAGCTTGCCATTCTTCTCGAGATAGGGGGCGCTGACATCGGTAAATAACTGCATATCGGCAATGGAACAGGTGGTATTTTTCATCCCCAATGGGCGTAAGACCCGCTCGTGCAACACCTCACTCCAGGTTTTCCCCGTCACCTGCTCAATGAGCGCTTCCGCCACCACAAACATCAAATCATTATAGTAGTAACGCTCGCGCAAATCGCAGGCAGGCTCCAAAAATCGAAGCCGCTTCAACGCTTCCAGCTTCGTCATCCCCGAGTTGTAGGCCATAAAGGGGTGGCGCGCGAGACCCGTCCGGTGCGAGATCACATCGCGCACCGTCACATTGAGCGTTGCGTACTCATTATACAATCGAAAATCGGGCAGGGTCTCCACCACCGGTTGATCCCATGAGAGAAGCCCCTCATCGATCAGATTCCCCAACATAAAAGCAGTAAATGATTTCGTACATGAACCCACGGGAAAGATCGTCGCAGGAGTCACCGGCAGCTGCTGTTCGAGGTCGCGCTGACCATATCCCTTCGCAAAGATCAGCTCGCCATCGACGACAATACCTACGGCAATGCCGGGCACGCCATAATCGCGCAACGCCCGGTTCACCTCTTCGTCCACATCGTCCAACACCTGGAGAGCTTTGTGAGCTTTAGGTGAGAGTACCGCCTCAACAGACCCCAGCATCCCTAAAATCAAAACCCCGGTTAAGATCCATGTACGCATATCAATACCTCCGGTTATCGGGGCCGATATGTTAGGCCATGCAGTCTTAAGTCACAAGAAAATTTTACTTACCCGCAAGACCCAACACACCGCTCACGATCAAATAAACGGCGACGATGTAGTTGAGCAACCGGGGAAACAGCAGGATCAGAATCCCTCCCCCAAGAGCCAGCATGGGCGAAATATTTTGCAGCATACTTTTCCCATATCAACTTGGGATAAATTGGCACCAGGTTTATCCTATTAACCATGTCGAATCGCAAACTGATTATTTCTACCGGCCTCGCCATGTTCTCCATGTTCTTTGGCTCGGGCAACCTCGTCTTCCCCCTCGTCGTCGGACAACTCTCCCAAGGCCACTACCTCCTTGCCACCCTCGGCTTCTTCGCCACCGCCGTCCTCGTCCCCTTCCTCGGCATCCTCGGGATGCTCCTCTTTAAGGGCGACACCCACAGCTTTCTCTCTCGCCTCGGCCGTTACGCCCCTTTCTGGTTTTCCCTCATTGCCCTTTCTCTCATGGGGCCATTTGGCGTCCTCGCCCGGTGCATCACCGTCGCGCACGGCTCCTTTACCCTCCTCCTCCCCTCCACACCCCTTTGGCTCTTCAGCCTTATCTCCTGCGCCCTCCTTTTCCTCCTCACCGTCCGCCAAAACCGGATCGTGCCCCTTCTCGGCACCTACCTGACCCCCATCCTTCTCTTAGCTCTCGGCGCAATTGCCCTCATCGGCCTCACCTCCCATCCCCTTCCGCTCGCCATCCCCGGCACTTCGCTGTCCATTTTAACCGATTCCCTCCTCAAGGGGTATCAGACGATGGATCTCCTCGCGGCCTTCTTTTTCTCCACATTTGTCATCCGCCACCTAGAGCAAGACGATCCGCGCGCCTCTCTGTCCATCTTTTTCCGCGCCTCGCTCCTCGGCGCCGGCCTCCTCTCCCTGATCTATTTCGTTTTGATCCTCGCCGGCTCCATGTACGCCCCTGAACTCGCCTCCATTCCGCCTCAAGAAATGTTTGGCCATGTCGCGCAGCTGGCGCTGGGGCCTCTGGCGGCTCCCCTTGTCGCAACGGCCGTCATCCTCGCGTGCGTCACCACAGCGGTCGTCCTCGCCACCCTCTTTGCCGAGTTCGTCCAAGCGCACATCGTGCCTCTCTCGCGACCCCTCTCCCTCCTCCTCACCCTCGCAATCGCCTTTTCCACCTCCATCCTGGGCTTCTCCCGAATCGCGCAATACCTAGGATTTTTCCTAGAAATGACCTACCCCGCCCTGATCCTCCTTACCCTCCTCAATATCTTCCACCGCCTCTACGGCTGGAAAATGGTGAGGATTCCAACTGCGGTGGCTGTGTTAGCGAAAGTCTTTGCCTCTATTTAAAAGATAAGAAAGAAGGGTTTCCCCTAGGCAGTCGGGGACTGCGTCCCCCGCCGCCCCCACAAGCGGTTCACCCAGTTGCTGCGACTCAATGTAAAGCGGCTTTACAACAGATTACGCAAACACCGCGTTCAGAATTCGTTGCCACGGAGGGGCAGCGGGAGCGAAGCCCCGACTGTGCCTCCACAAGCGGTTCACCCAGTTGCTGCGACTTAATGTAAAGCCGGCTTTACAAGAAATTCTGTAAATATAGCATTCGGAATTCGTTGCCATGGAGGGGCAGCGGGGGCGAAGCCCCGACTGCGAGCACTGCGCAGTGAAAGAGGGACGCGAAGCGGCCCTCTCACGGAGCAGCCGACGGGTTTTTCTGACAAAGCAAAATCGATCCGCACAAGGGGGGTGCTGTGTTCCACACAGCCCCTCCGCAGAAGGGTCGATTTGGCACAGTCAGAAAAAGCCTTTGCAGGGGCAGCTGGGGGTGCAACCCCCGACTGCCTAGGGGAACCCTTTCTCTCTCTTATTTGTTTTCTTGTTTAACCAACAATTAAACCGATTGCTGAGAGTCCCAGTACAATCCAAAAGGGTACCTTCACGGCCGTTGTGCCGTAGAGCTTGTGGGCAATATTGGCCAGGCAAAGGATGATGAGGGCTGGATAGACCGCCTCAAGGATGGGGCTTGCCAGACGCATAATCCCGCTAAAACCCAAGTTTGCCAGGATCGCCATGGTCGAAATCGTGAGGATCTGCGCTGTCAAGGGGGACACGCGGCTGCCCAAAAGCTCGGTGCGGATCATGTCCGAACAGATGAGCGCCAAAGAAATTGCCGTTGTAAAGCACGCAAAAAACACCGCACCGCTGGCCACTAGAGCTCCCCAAGGGCCTAAGACCCGATCTGCCAAAGCATGGAGCAATTCTTGAGGCGCGAGATTGGCTGACAGAGATGGGCCATGGTGCGCTGCGAGATAGGTCAGGCCAATATAGGTCGCCATCAAGAGCGCGGAGGCAATGAAGCTCGCCCCAATCATCCGCGTCCGGGCCATCTCAGCGCTTGTCACCCCCTGCGATAGGTGAGGCATGATTACGGTCGCAAATAAGAGCGATGCAATGAGATCGGTTGTCTGATAGCCCCCTTTTAAACCCGCGAGAAAACTCTCCATCGTCGTCACACCGGTATAGGCAGCAGAGGGCGCTGTGTACCACCCAAAGAAGATGAGCAGAAGCAGGGTGAAGAGGAGAATGGGCGTGAGGACCATCCCCAGAAGATCGATGATGCGGGTGCGCCAATGGACAAAGGCGAGCACAACGGCGCAAATGAGAACGCTGAATAGCGGCAAGCTAAATTGAGGGAAAAATTGGGTAAAGCTGACGTGCATCAGCGTCACAAGGCGCGGCATGCTGGCAACAGGACCTTGTGTCAACAGAAGGACAAAGAGCAGGGCAAATGCGGGCCAACGACCCAAGCGACCCAGAAAAGCGCGCAAATCGGCGCCGTACATCATCATCGCGATTAGGCCCAGAAGGGGAAACAAAACAGCCGATACGCCCAACCCCACAATGGCCGCGGAAGACTCGGTTCCGACCATCTTTCCCACAATGAGAGGGAAAATCAAGTTTCCCGCGCCAAAATACATGGAAAAGAGGGCAAGGCCCGTGGAAATTACGCCAGACCAAGGAGAAATGACGTCTTGCGTTTTGATTGTGGTCGACATAACGGCTCCGTAGGAATTGAGGGGAGTTTAACAAAGGCGAGAATTCCAGCCAAGCGCTCGGTGCAAATTGCAAAGAATTTTCTGTGTGTTTATAACAGGAAGGTATGACTCAAGAAACCCTGCGCGTCCCCACCTGGATTCACCGAATCGCAATGCCACTCTTTCTCGTGGCCATATGCCCCCCCGCTGTGTTCATCTTTTGGTACACCGCAACTCACCTAGATGGCTCGTTTATCGACCTCTGGAAGCTCATGCAAATCCAAGGCATTGGCAAAACGTTTTTCGACATTTGGATCCCCGTAGCGTTCGGCTCCGCCAAGGCCTGGAAAATCATCGGCATTTTCGCCGCATTCCAACTGCTCTTAATGCGGGTTGTCCCGGGCAAGCCGTTCTTAGGCCCGATCACCCCCATGGGCAATGTCCCCCTCTACAAAGCCAATGGCCTCGCCTGCTTTGGCATCACGATGGGCACATTTTGGCTCGCCTCTCACCACTGGAACCTATTCCCCGCGACGATCCTGTATGACGAGCTCGGCCCTATCCTCGGCGCCCTCAATACATTTAGTTTGATCTTCTGCCTTTTCCTCTATGCCAAAGGGATCCTCCGCCCCTCTTCGACCGATGCCAGCTCGAGCGGCAACCCCCTCTTTGATTACTACTGGGGCACCGAGCTCTACCCGCGCGTCTGGGGCTGGGATATTAAGCAGTTCACCAACTGCCGCTTTGGGATGATGAGCTGGGGCCTTCTTCTCCTCTCGTACGCCGCCAAGCAAAAAGCCCTCTACGGCTTCGTCTCCGATGCGATGGCGGTCTCCGTAGCCCTACAACTGCTCTACGTAGCCAAGTTTTTTCTTTGGGAGACGGGCTACCTGCGCTCGCTCGACATCATGCACGACCGCGCCGGCTTCTATATCTGCTGGGGCTGCCTCGTATGGGTCCCCTCGATCTACACCTCGCCCGGACTCTACCTCGTCCATCACCCCATTCAACTGGGCACTCCCCTTGCAGCCGCCATCTTTTTTGCAGGGGTCGCCTCCATTGCCGCCAACTACCTCGCCGACCGGCAGCGGCAAGTGGTGCGGGCGCTGCAGGGCAATTGCCGCGTCTGGGGCCGCACACCGATTCTCATTCGGGCCCCCTACAAAACCGAAACAGGCGAACCGAAAGAAACCCTCCTCCTCGCCTCAGGTTGGTGGGGGCTCTCTCGCCACTTCCACTACCTGCCCGAAATAGGCGCCGCCTTCTTCTGGAGCTTACCCGCCCTGTTTTTCAACTTCTTGCCTTATTTTTATGTGTCGTTTCTGACGATTTTGCTCGTCGATCGAGCTTTCCGCCACGACAAGCGGTGTGAAGATAAGTATGGCCCCGCTTGGGCCGAATATTGCAGGCGGGTTCCCTACAAGTTAGTCCCGTTCCTCTACTGAGTTATCGAGGAATTCGCCAAAGAAGTTCAGGACGAACTCGGCTGTTTCTTTGTGGAGCTTTTCCCGGTCAAAACCGGGACCTTCCCGCAAGTAGTAGGAGGGAAGCTTCACTTTGCCCCACTCAGAAATCCGGTTCACAAACGAGTTGTGAGCGACAGGCGGCGCGAGCACCTTTAAGCGAATCGGCAAGTTGCCCTCGATCATCCGGTTCAAGTGTTCATTCGGAGGGAGAACATCGTCCTCTTCGGGGGCGATAATGCCGATCGGCGTCCCCTGCGCTAAAATTTCTTGCGGATCGTAACCCCAGGTCGCCGGCGCAATGAGCACGATCGCCTTGATGCGCGGATCGTAGAAGGAAACTTTTGCCTCGTCGAGATTCACCTCAGCTGCCACATCCACTTCTTTCACTTTGCCGCGCTGCGCCGCCACAATTTGCTCGAGGTGGTGGACTTCGCCGCCGGCAAGCGCCAAGCCGGTCATGCCCCCCAACGAGTACCCCACAAAGCCAATCCGCTCCCGGTCGATCCTCTCCCCCCAAACGGGGTCAGCTAAGATCGCATCCAGGGCAAATGAAACATCCCGAGGGCGCTCCCAAAATTTAAGGCTCGCAACGGGATCCATCGTACGCCAGGTATTGCCGTGGTGTTCCACGGAGGCGACCAGGTACCCCTGCTTCACAAGCGACTCGGCAAGCCAGCTCCGATCGCGCCGATCCCCGGCATGGCCATGGGATAGGAGGATCAGGGGACGCGGCTTATCTTGGGCAAAATAGGGGGCATTGCGCGACTCAACGGGGTGCACCCACACGCTCTCCTTGCGGTGACCGGGGGTCCACGGAGTCGTCGGATACCAGAACTCGACAGTGACGGGGCGCTCGCGGGACTCATCGCGCATCTCAAAGGTCGTCACGCCAATGGGAGGCTCAGCAGGCGCGCGAGACATCCCCAATAGGGCTGCCCCAAGCAGGAGGAAAATTAGAATTTTTCTCATACAGTGTAAGCAGTTTACCACATTTAGAGCCCCTCTCGCCACCCTTTTTATACCGCTATTAGCCCAAAAGGCTACTTTTCAGCTAATAGCGGTATACTCCCCTTCTCTATTTTAAAGAAATCTCTTACATAAGCGAACTGACACAATCGGCTGAGCCCCAGCCGCTTGCATTTCAGCTGCTGCAACCGCTAAATCCTTCTTTAAGATTACAAAAATTTACAGTATACTATTTACATTATGGATACAGGACACGCTCTTCTCGAGGCCGCCGCGGCGGGGGACATATCCCTGGTAGAGGCGCTTAAAGCTGCGCCCGCCTTCGGCGCGCTGCCTATGGAGTGGATTGGAAGCGCCTTGAGAGTGGCCGCAGAACAGGGGCAGACTGCCATTGTGGACCTCTTGCTCCGGTCGCGACGAGCGGCTCACATCGCCGGAAATTTTATTTTTACCGCTCTTTTGGGCGCCTGTGAGGCGCGCGATCCTGCCCTTCTCACATTGCTACTCGATCACGAAAAGCGGTTTCAGACGCTCGATCTCGATCAGATGGGCGAGGCGCTCTTGTATGTGGTCGAGACGGGTCAGGTTGAGACGCTCAAGCTGTTGATGGCCTTGCCCCGCTTTGCCAAAGTCGGCTCGAGTTACCTGAATCGGGCGTTGACTTTGGCGGCGAGCTGTGGCCACAAAGGGGCGATGCTCACCCTGCTAGCCTATGACTTAAGGCTCGGCAAGCTCCATCCGGCGACGCTGGATGAGGCGCGGCGCGAAGCGGCTGACGGGGGCTTTGAGGCGTGCGTACAAGTTCTACTTGAACAGAGACCTCTCTAGGTCGTAACCTAGAGGGCATGCATCCTGACTATTTCCAGCACGAAGAGTACCAAAACCGCCTGAAGTCGCTCGAGGAGATCCGCTCTTTAGGGCTAGACCCCTATCCCCCCAAATATCCGACCACCCGCAAAACCAGCGAGCTGCACGTGGAATGGGAAGGGAAAGAGGCGGGCCATTTTGACGACGCAGCTGCAGGCAAGACGCCCCACCTGTTTGTGTCGGGGCGACTCGTGTTGTTTCGGCCGATGGGGAAAAATGCGTTTGCCACGCTCCAGGATGAGACGGGGCGCATTCAGGTGATGTTCAACCGCGAGCTGACGCAAGTAGCGGGGTTGCCTACAGATCAGCCCGCCTTAAAATTTCTCGAGAAAAAGATCGACTTAGGCGATTTTTTGGGCATCGAGGGGCACATATTCCGCACGCAGAAGGGAGAGCTCACGGTCTTCGCCAAGTCGGTGACCTTGCTGTCGAAGGCGCTCTTGCCACTGCCCGATAAACACGCAGGTGTCGCTGATAAGGGCGTATTGTATCGGAAGCGGTGGCTCGATCTGATTACCGACGCCGAGTCGATGGAGCGGTTCCGCCTTCGCTCCCGCATCCTATTTGCGATCCGCAAGTACATGAACGACTGGAACTTCGAAGAGGTGGAGACGCCTATCTTACAAAACATCTATGGCGGAGCTGAGGCGCGCCCCTTTACGACGCATCTCAATGCTCTCGACCAGAACATGTTCCTCCGCATTTCTCTCGAAATCTCGCTGAAAAAACTCATCATCGGCGGCATGAATCGCGTGTTTGAGATCGGCAAAATCTTCCGCAATGAGGGGATCGACCGGACGCACAATCCGGAGTTTACGATGATGGAGGCGTACGCGTCGGGGTGGGATTACTTCGACATGATGGCCTTCACCGAGCAGCTCTTTGAGACAGTCGCCCTGAACCTCATCGGCGGGACGCAGATCCGCGTTGTGAAAGACGGCGCGGAACACACAATTGAGCTGAAAGCGCCCTGGAAACGGCTCTCGATGGTCGACGCGGTGCGCCAATATGCGAAGATCGATCCGCTCCAAGCTTCTCTGGACGAGCTGCGCCACTTGTTGTTATCGCGCGGCGCGCTCGATCCGAAAGAGGTGCACGGCGCGACGCGCGGCTCTCTCACAGCGCTGTTGTTTGAGGCGTTTGCCGAAGAGCACCTGATTCAGCCGCACCACATCATCGACCACCCCATTGAAACGACCCCTCTATGTAAACCGCACCGCGATCCCGAGCTGCGCAGGTTGGGCTTTGTGGAGCGATTCGAGAGCTTTGTCCTGGGGAGCGAGATGTGCAATTCCTATACGGAACTCAACGATCCGATCCTACAGCGCCATCTATTCGAAGAGCAGGCGAAGAAGAAAGCGGCCGGTGACGATGAGGCGCACCCGTTTGACGAGGAGTTCCTCGAGGCCTTAAGCCAAGGGATGCCCCCCACAGGCGGCGTCGGCATCGGCATCGACCGCCTCGTGATGCTCTTCACCTCAGCGCCCTCTATCCGCGATATTCTGTTCTTCCCGCTGATGCGCCCTGAAGATTGAGTGCCTCTAGATACCAAGAGATTGTGCGGGCAAGCCCCTCTTGGAGCGAGAAGCGGGGCATCCAATTCAGCCGCGTGCGCGCTTTGGTGAAGTCGAGCGTTTGATCGCGGATTTCGGCCCGCGCTCGGTTTTGGATGATGGGTTTGAGATGGGTGAGGCCCATCTGCTCCTGGATGGCGTAGATCACGTCCAGCACCGTGTGGGGCTGCTGCGGGCCAAAATTAAAGGCCTCCCCTTGCACGCCCGGCTGATCGGCGTGGCGCGCCATCGCGATGTAAGCGCTGACTGCATCTTCGACGTAGAGGTAATCGCGGGTGAAGGTGCCGTCGCTTCGGATCAGCGGCGCTTGCCCCTCGGCAAGAGAGCGGATGGTCCCCGGAATCAGGCGGCTCCAGTTGAGGTCGCCCCCGCCATAGATATTGCCGCAGCGGGCGATGACAATCGGGAGGCCATAGGTGTGCGCATAGGTGAGGGCAATCAGGTCGGCACAGGACTTGGATACGTCGTATGGATGGCGCCCCGCTAGAGGCATCTCCTCCGTATAGGGAAGAATGGGACTTGCGCCGTACGCTTTGTCGGTGGAGGCGACGAGGATCCGCTTCACAAGCGTGGGATGGCGGCGACATACCTCGAGCAGGTTGTACGTACCGCGGATGTTGGACTCAAAGGTGAGAAACGGACTGCGCAGTCCCACTTCGACAATCGCCTGCGCTCCGAGATGGAACACGGTGTCGATTTCACACTCGGAAATCGCCCGCTCGAGAGTCTCGATCGACTGCAATTCCCCTGTAATGAGCTCGACCCCTTCGATGGGAATCGCATCGCGCAAAAGGGCAAACACTTCATATCCCTGTTCCACAAGGTGTCGCGCAAGCCACGAGCCGACAAAACCGGCCGCTCCCGTGAGAAAAATTCGCTTCATGGGGGAAAGTGTAGGTGTCCCTTGTGCTTTTTGCAATGATTAATTTAGAGTCAAAGGCATGAAACAACTTCTTACGCTGCTGACACTTCCGTCGATGCTCCTCGCTGCCCAGAACGATTTCTTCACGCAGCCCAAGCAACCTCCCGCACCGCCTGCGGTTCCGCCCGGAATCCCCTGGTTTACAGGTCCGCTCGTCACCCCTGCTGCCAACGTAGTGCCCCGCGGCAATTACAACGTCGAGCCTTATACCTATGTCTTCGCGTACACAGCGGCGTATCAAAAAGACTGGTCGACAAGTAACCTGCCCAACATCTACGCGTTGACTCTGCAGTGTCCTTCATTTGTGGGACTTACCCCTTGGATGGATATCTCGTTTGTCCCCACCGTTTCCTGGCAGTGGTGCGAGAACAAGTACAACATGGAGATGAACGACTTCATCATCATGCTCGACTTCGCCCCGTATACAGCACCCGCAGGTTCGTGGACGCCGAATGTCAAAGTCTCCATCGGCGAGACGTTTCCAACCGGTCGCTATCGACACTTAGGCCCTAAGGAGCTCGGCACCGATGTGGGCGGCAAAGGGTCGTTTCAACAAAATGCCGAAATCATGCTGGGGCAGTCCTATCACATTCGAGGCGAAAGCTGGTGGGATTATCGGCTCGGCGCGACCTTCAACTACTTCGTCCCCGTCCACGTCAAGGGGTTTAACACCTATGGCGGCGGCTCGAAGTGCGATGGCATCGTCTACCCCGGCTCCACGCTCACCTCGATGCTCGGCCTTGAAGTGGGTCTCAACTATAATTGGGTGCTTGCATGCGACTTTGTCGCGGTGTGGACGGCGCGCGATCGCTTTGTCGGCAATGACGGATTTGCCGAGGGCGATAAAAAGGTGCCCAACCGATTCCGCTCGACCCACCACGCGGTGGTAGGACAAGGGTCCCAATTTATGTTCACCCTCTCCCCTGCGTTGGAATATAACTGGAACGAGGTGTGGGGCTTTATCTTCGGCTCTTGGTTCACCGTCGCAGGCAAAAGTACGCCGGTCTTCTACTCCGGCATCTTCGCGCTCGACATCAACATCGGCCTCTAGCGGGAATCCGCACGGCCGAAGGCGCGCATGCCGAGTGCTAGCGTATGGTACTGGACCAGCGCATAGACTGTGGCGCGCAGCGCAGGAGAACGGAGGGCGAGAAGAAGCCGCCCTCCTTGATCAAATGCAATGGCCGCTGCGATACAGCCGAGCGCCGTCATCGCCGCAACGGTTACACGCGCCCACGTAGCACGCGCAATGAGGGCCTTTGCAGGAGAGAGCATCCCCTCGCCGAGGCGCTCTATCCTTGAGCAGGTCAAGACCGCACCTCTTGAGCCGGCCAAGACTGCTTCAATTCTTCATTAGAGAGGCGGCCGATTGCCCGAAGGCCAACCCCTAAGATTGTCGCTTCAGTTCCGAGCCATGCTACAAAGCGGATCTTATTCCACGAAATGTTCCGCGCAAGCCAATTTAAGGCGCGCGCCGTTCTATCCACTGTTTGCACAGGGTAGAAAGCGAGCGTATTGAGATAGAGCATGGTAAGGGTCGTCCCTGAAATATATGTGCGAGGATCCTCTAAAAAAGGACGCACGACGCGCGGCAATTCATAAAATCCCCAGGAGAGGGCTTCTCCTATTTTTTCAGCCCAATTCTTCGGCGCTGTGCGATCCCGCAGGTCCCAACCTAAAGCATTATCAATCGACATACAATTCCCCTTTGTTTCGCAATCAATATGGGTTAAGAGCTAATTATTTTCGACATAAGCTATTTTTTGAATGCGCAGGTCGATTGTGCGGGGGGCAAAGGAGACTTCGCGCGCTTTGGGGGGATGCGCGCGGAGCTGACGCTCATAGTCTTGCGCCATCTGGCGCCGGAGGACAAGGAAAGAATTGAGTTGCGCCTCCCAATGTTTGCCGGGGAGGCGGAGGATTTTGGGGAAATGGGCGATCAGGTGGTGATGGGGTAGGTTGAGGAGGAGGTCGTCGTCGAGGAAGAGGACGATCTCCCGTTGTCCGAGAGAGGGGGCCCAGGCGTTCGAGACGTCGATCCGCTTGAGCCGAAATCCTTCGCGCCACGAAATAGAGGCGAGGGAGTCGTAGAGCTTGAGCGCGAGGGTAAATCCCCGGTCGTGGAGGGGGCGCTGCCACGAGGCGCATTCGAGAAAGGACGGCAGGCCGAGGTAAAATTCGGGGAGGTCTTTCGGCGTGAGGAACGGGGTGAGGGGGAAGAGGGCGCCGCTTCGGTCGAGCGCGACGTTGTCGTAGTCGCCGAGGCGCGCAAGGGGGGTCCGCACGGTGTAGTCGATGTAGAGAGTGTGGGGCGGCAGTTTTTCAACGGCGACTTCCGCAATCAGGGGGCACTGCTTGAGGCGCGCTTCGGCCTTGCTGAGGTCAAAGGTGATGAGGCTTTGCGGATGGTCGAGCGAGAGGCCCATCAGTTCGGCGAGGTAGGAGGTCTTCAGCTGCTCGCGCGAGGGGCCGGTTTGGATGATCGCCTGGATGTGAGTCGTGGGATCGCGCGCCCGATGCGCATGCCACGCCCCTACGATCCAGCGCCCACCAAAGGTGAGTGTGAGGAGGGCCGCTGTAGAGCCGATCAGGATCCAGAGCCCGTGGCGGTAGTTCATAGGAACCGGTCGAGTTGACGCCGTCTGTGGAGCGCGAGCCACACAAACGAGTCGACGATTTCAGAGGCGCGCAGGCCTGTTGCGAGGAGCATTTTCGGATAGAGGCTGAGCGCGGTCATCCCCGGAATGGGGTTTACCTCGTTGAGGAGGTAGCGGCCGTCGGGAGTCAGAAAGAAGTCGACGCGGGAAAACCCTTGCCCCCCAATGGCGCGGAAAACGGCGAGTGCCAACCGTTTGCCCTCCTCAGCCTGTGCAGGCGTCAGGTCGGCCGGTGTCGCGGTCCCCATGCTGTTGGCGCCGTACTTGGCGTCATAGCTGTAGAAGCCCCCTTGCGCGAGAATTTCACCCGCTTCGCCGACGAGCAGGAAGTCGTTGCCGAGCACCGAAAACTCAATTTGCCGCCCGAGGACCTCTTCTTCCACGAGGAAGTCGGTGTCCACTTTGAGCGCCGCCTCGACGGCCGCGGCAAACTCGGCGCCTGTTGCCACACGGGTGACACCGATGCTCGAGCCGAGGTGGACCGCTTTGACCCACATTGGGTAACGGAGAGTTCGCTCGCAATGCGCCTGTACGCCGAACCGATCCCGTTTCCAGTCGCACTCTTTAAACTCGAGGAAGCGCGCAGTGTCGATGCCGGCTGCGAGCGCGAGCCGTTTGGTGAGCCCTTTGTGCATGGCGATGCTGGATGCGGCGTGATCGCATCCGGCCACCGCCACCTGCATCATGTCGCAGAGCGCCTGCACGCGCCCATCTTCGCCAAAGGGGCCGTGCATGATCGGCAGCACGACGTCGGCCTGTTGCAGCGCGCTCCAGTCGAAGCGGCCATTGCGCGGCACGGTATGGGATTGCACATCGTAGAGATCGGGCGAGAGATGATCGGCGACCCATTTCACCGAGCGGAGCGAGATCTCGTGTTCGGGCGATGCGCCGCCCGCCAGGAGCGCCACGCACAGCTTTTGCGGCTCATGCTGCAGCAGTTGCGGTCCCACTGCGGTGATGTCGCCGGCGCCCAAGGTGAGCACGGTGTCGTGGGGCCGCAAGAGGGGCGCTACTTCCGCAACGAGTCGGTTGCGGGGGATATAGAGCGCCCCCATTTCGCGCGCCAGCCTCTCGCCGGTAATGCCGTCGAGGG
The DNA here is from genome assembly GCA_964351415.1 of uncultured bacterium. Taxonomy (GTDB): domain Bacteria; phylum Chlamydiota; class Chlamydiia; order Chlamydiales; family SM23-39; genus CAYGOG01. The sequence continues at coordinate 22,390 of CAYGOG010000001.1, forward strand.
GCGTTTCGCCCGCTCCGTAGATGTCGGTGCAAATGAGGCAATCCGCCTCAGAAAAACAGCGGGTAAATTCGCGCCATAGGTCTTGTGTGCGCGAATAGCGGTGCGGCTGAAAGAGGACGATGAGGCGCCGCTCGCGCGCGTGGGCGCGCAGTGCGGCAAGCGTCGCGGTCACTTCGGTCGGATGGTGGCCGTAGTCGTCGTAGACGCGCACTGCGCGCCGCTCTCCCTTGAACTCGAGCCGACGCACTGTGCCTTGAAAGCGGGCCAGGCCGCGCCGAATGGCCTCTTCGGAGAGGCCCATCTTGTGCGCGAGCCCCACGGCTGCGGCCGCATTGCGCGCATTGTGTTGGCCGAAGAGGGCGACGGTGAGATGGCGGAAGGGTCCCACCGAAAAGCGGATGCCGGTGGGCGTCTGCGCAAACTCGGTAATGCGCCACTGTGCCTTCTCTGAAAATCCGTATGAGATGCCGGGAAAAGGGGGGCAGTCATCGATACACCAAAAGAGGGGCCCCTCCACAGCTTGGGCAAAGCGGTGAAAAGCCTCGGTGAGCGCCTCGCGGCTCTTCCAGTAGTCGAGGTGATCCCAGTCGACATTCGTGATGATCGCGCCATGCGCCGGCGTGCGCAAAAAGGAGCCATCGCTCTCGTCTGCCTCAGCGACAAAGTGGGCCCCTTGACCGGCGCGGCCGTTGCTCCCCTCGCTCTGCACAATGCCGCCCACCGCATAGGAGGGGTCGAGGCCCCCTTCGAGCAAGAGCGTGGCCAGCAGCGCTGTCGTGGTTGTCTTCCCGTGTGTGCCGGTGACGAGGAGCGGTTTTTTCCCGCGCATCAGCAAGTCGAGCAGCTCTGAGCGATGCATGCGGCTTTTGCCCCGCGCAAGCTCCGGATTGTGCGGGTCGATGCTCGTGCTGTAGATAAGGGTCGACTCGGGACGCACCCACTCGGCGCTATGTCCAATGGACACTTCGGCGCCCTCTTGGCGCAGCTGCTGCAACAGCTCGCTCTCCCGCGCATCGCTCCCGCGCACAGATAGGCCCTGCTGCAGTAAAATGCGGGCGAGCGCGCTCATCCCAATGCCGCCAATCCCTACGAAATGATAGTGTGCCACGCTGTCTCCTGTCGCTGATCTCGATACTGCGCTAACGCGCAGGCCATCTCGGCAAGCGGCGCCGTCTCGAGCCACGCCCGAATCTGCTGCGGAGTCGCCTCCGCTTGCCGCATCCAATGTGCCCCCCCCGTGCGCGCTAAAAACTGCGCGTTCTCTTCTTGGTGCCCCGATGCGCCAGGAAACGGGATGAGCAGCGCCGGCAGCTGATGCAAAATCAGCTCCGAGAGAGTGGCGGCACCCGCGCGGCAAATGGCGCAGTCGGCCGCCGCATAGGCCCAAATCATGTCTCGCTCATATTCGATCACGCGCGCACGCCCCTCATACTCGGGCACTTTGCCTCCATGACCGCGGATGTGCAGCACCTGAAATTGCGACCCGCGCAGCGCTTCCGGCAGGGTCTCATTCAAGAAGTTCGCCCCTTGCGAGCCGCCAAATACGAGCACTGTCGGCCTGTCGGGCTCTAAGCCGTATCGCCCCCGCGCTGCCCGTTTGTCGGGCAAGGGGCGCCGATTGCGCCAGGGAAACAGCGGCGCGAAGTGGGCGCGCTTCAGCTTGCGCAGCGGCGGATGCTGCAGCGCGATCGCCTGCGCAAACGGAGCGAGCAGTCGGTTTACCTTGCCGATCGCGCAATTGGGCTCATACAGCACAATCGGAATGCGGAGCCAAAGAGCGGCCAAGAGGACAGGCAAGCTGTGGTAGCTCCCAAATCCCACCACCCGATCGGGGCGCTCTTTGCGCAAAAGCGTAAGCGCCGCGCGCACGCCCCGCGCAATCGCAAGCGGCGATGTCCCCGACGACTCGATGTCGGTAAACCGAAATTTCCCCCGCTGAAAGAACGGCTTGCTTGAAAGCGCATGCCCCGCAAACGCAACCTCCACACCTTCAAGTTCTTCCGCAAGTTGTTGAGCGGGAAGGAGATGGCCACCTGTTCCACCGGTTGCAAAGAGCAGTTTCATCGGCGCCTCCGCGCAATCTGGAGCAACACGCCCACCGCGGCGCAGTTCATCGCGAGCGAGCTGCCGCCCTGCGAGAAGAACGGGAGCGCCATCCCCTTGCTCGGCAGCAGCGCCGAGACGACGCCTAAATTGATAAACGCCTGAATGCCCAGCAAAAATGTGAACGTCGACGCGAGTAAAAACTGCGCCCGATCGGGGGCGCGCATCGCAATGGCAATGCCGCAAAACGCAAACGCCATGTAGAGCAAAATGAGGAATAGCACGCCCACAAACCCCATCTCTTCGGCATAGACCGCTGCGATGTAGTCCGATCGAGCTTCGGGCAGATAGTTCATCTTCTGCAAGCTCTCGCCCAAGCCCCGCCCCGTCAAGCCGCCCGATCCCACTGCGATCTTCGCCTGATGCGGCTGGTGCCCTTTGCCGCGCAAGTCGCTCTCTGGATGCAGGTAGACCCGCAACCGCGCTTGCACGTGGGGCATCTGCAGCGCAACGCCGCCGCCCACCACGCCGATTGCGACGAGCGGCATGAGCCAATACGAGAAGGGGATGTGAGTCAGCCAAAACAGCACCACCGCAGCGCCAAACAACAGCACCGTCGTCCCCGTATCGGGCTCCAATAAAATCAGCCCACACGGCAGCGCCAGCACACCCAGCTGCCGCAAAAAGGTGCGCACATCGAGGGGCCCCTCTTGCTTTACGATCCAACCGATGTAGGCGATCGGGATCACAAGTCGCGCAAACTCCGATGGCTGAAAGGTCAAGCCTCCCGCGCCAATCCAGCGGCGGGCGCCGTTGATCGTCTGGCCGATCCCCGGCATAAACACGCACACGAGCAGCGCCGTCGCCACCCAAAACAGCACCTGGCTGTGGCGCATCATCTCCGACACTTTGAGTCGATACGTGCCCACGCCGAGTGCAATCCCCATCAGCCCAAAGGCGCACTGCTTGTAAAACGGCCCGTGGGGATCGACATGCGACCCTCGGTCGATAATCTCGGCCGAGGTCGTGTCAAACACCATCAGGAGCCCCAGGGAAAACAGCAGTGAGACGACGACAAGTAACGCAAATCCCAGTCGGCTCATTTCACTCGCAAGCGATCTCCCGCTTTGAGTTTGCGCGCTTTTTCGGGAGTCAGGTTATTCAACCGAAGCAGCTCTTCCACTTTGATGTGGTGCTTCATCGCCACTTTCCACGGATTGTCGCCAATGCGCACGACATAGTATTCGGGGGAGCTCTCTGCTTCGGCAGCGCGCGGCTTTTGCGCCACAGCCACCGTTTTCTCTGCAGGCAGTTTGAGCACTTGCCCCACTTTCAAGAAGCTGCTCGGCAATCGATTGAGCTTAATCAGCTCATCGACCGTCGTCTTATGCGCGCGGGCAATCTTGTCGAGCGAGTCCCCTTTTTTGACCGTCACTTCGCGGCTCGTAGGATTGACGGGCGCCGCAATCACCGGCTCCGGCGCTGAGACAAGAGGGGCTTCGGGGAGCGGCAGCTCTTGCGAGGCGATCGGCGGCAGCTGGTGCACCACTTCGGGCATTGCGCTCAGCGGCGGCGCCTCGAGTTCCGCCGGCACAAACGACGGCGACGGAACCAATCCCACCTCATTGTTTGGCGCGCCGACCTCTCCACTCGGCGAGGTGTGCGCCGCGAGGAACAGCGCAAAGAGGAGACATGAGTTCAGAGAGACTGCGATGAGGATCGTGTTCTTACGGTTCATAGTGCGTGGACCAACTCCTGGAAAATAGCGCCGCGGTGGGCATAGTCTGTAAACTGATCAAAACTGGAGCAGCCGGGCGACAAGAGGACGATATCCCCTTCCCGCGCACCGGATGCGATTTCATAAAAGGCGTCGGCAAACTTGTCGCGGCGCACGAGCGGGATCTCGCTTCCCAACTCCTGCTCCATGAGCGCAGCGGCTTCTCCGTAGGCGACAATGCGCACCACCTTACCGCGCAGCGCCTCGAGCCACGGGCGATAGGACGCGCCTTTGTGCACCCCTCCGGCGAGGAGATGAATCGGCTTGTCGAAGAGGGCCACGGCATGTCGCACGGCATCGATATTGGTTCCCTTGCTGTCGTCATAGAAGGCAATCCCCCGCCAGGATCGGACCCATTCGATCCGGTGAGCCGGTTTTCGAAAGGTCTCCACAGCGGAGAGAAAGGCCTCCACCGTCACGCCGAATCCCGCGACCAGCGCGTAGGCCGCTTCGAGATTCTGGCGTTCGGGTCGTCCCCTTATGGTATAATCAAGTCTTGAAATCGTTTCAATGTTTCCCTCGAAACACTGTCCTGAAATACCCGAATCGCGTGAGACCCAAAGCGTTCCGCCTGGCAACAACACATCGGCAATCCGCGCTTTGGCTGCCCGGTACGCCTCCATCGACCCATACCGATCTAAGTGGTCGGGCGTCACATTCAAAATGACCGCCGCTTCCAACCGCTGGGTGCGCACCGTTTCCAGCTGATACGAGCTCAGCTCAATCGCCAAAATCCCCTCGCCCACCTCCAGCAAACTCGTCCCCACATTGCCCACCGCTTCTGCCTTCATCCCCACGGCATTCAACACATGCGCCACCAGCAGCGTCACCGTCGTCTTCCCATTGGTGCCGGTAATCCCCACACATCGATTCTTCAAAAAACGAAAGGCCAGCTCCACCTCGCCGATCACCTCGATGCCTCTCGCGCGCGCCTCTCGCACAACCGGATGACTCGGCGCAATCCCGGGCGACAGAATCACCTGCGCCACCGCTTCCCAATTAAGCTCCGCCGTATCGGGCAAAATCCCCTCGCCCCCTTTC
>CAYGOG010000002.1:0-22624 GCA_964351415.1 uncultured bacterium
GCGAGTCGGTGGGGCGCGCTGGTCGTCTCGGTGAGGCCGTTTCGGTCTTGGATTTGGATGCAGACGAGACCATCGGGCGATTCGATGGGATGGCACGCGGTGAGAAGAAGGAGGAAGAGGAGTCGTTTCATTCGAAGGTGCGCTTGAGGAGGTTGAGGTTGAGTTCGAGAGAATCGGCAGAGAGGGGGCGCAAATGGCATTGCGTGATGATAAGTTGTGGCGCTTGGGGCGCGTGGCCCTCAAGGCGGGCGAGGAGGGGGCCGAGTTCGGAAGGGTGGAGGCGGATGGGATGCTGTTGCCGCTCGACGACGACGGCCATTCCCTGGTAAGTCGTGCGCTCTTCTTCTGTGAAGCGGAGGCGGTTGGCTTTGCCTGTGAGAGCGGCGAGGCGCTGCAAGTAAAGTTTTTTCTGAGGGACTGCTGGATGCGCGACGAGTTGCTGCAGTTGCGCCACTTCGCGCGTGCAAAAGGCGAGCGATTCGATCGCTTGGTCGAGGTAGTAGGGGTTGGCGTCGCGGTAGCGAGAGAGGCGCGCCTCATGGGCGAGCCGCTCAGAGAGATCGCGGCGCGCGGTGCGAAGGAGGGTTGCAAATTGCTCTTCGAGAAGGAGGACTTCAGAGGCGCGGGTCCACAGCAGGAGGGAGACGCAAAGAATTGGTAAAAGAAGGAGGGCGATGAAGAAGGGGAAGCGAATCGAGTTAGCGAACATGGCGCCTCATGGAGAAAGTGGCCTCAAAGTGAGTTCCGTTAGCGGTCCATTCAACGGGGCCGATAATGGCGGGATCTTCCAGGAGCGCATCGTGAAATTTGCGCGCGTCCAGTGGGTTCTGTGCAGTAAAGATTAGGTGAATTCTGGCGGCTGGCTTTACATGGGGGTCTTGGAGCTCATAGGTGAGCGATTCGAGTTGCAAATTGAGGGGGGCGCGCAAAGGGTGGTTCTCCCACCACGCGTAGAGTTCGGAGACGGAGGCAACGGCGAGTGGATAAGGGGGGCTTTTGGGGGCATCGCATACGATAGCCCTCCATCGGTGCATGACCCCTTCTGGATCGCGGTCGATCAGAATTTGTTCGCGTAAAGGCGCCGGCAAGATCGATTCAAGAGTGGTCGCAATCGCGTGGCGTCGCCCTTGCAGCAGGTGGGAGCCCCAACTCCAGAGCGCGATCGAAGCGGTGCACGAGGCGAGGAGGAGGAGCGAGAGGAGGGTGCCGCTGCGCACTCGTTCGCGGCGCGAGGTGTGCGATCCGGTGCGGAAGTTGAATGCGGTGCCGAGCCCTTCGATCGCGAGGCCGATTGCGATGGCCATTTTCGCCGTGTCGGCGAGGTGCAATTCGGTGACGCGCCGCGCGATGTTGCGGAAGAGGAAGGAGGAAAAAGCGGGGAAGGCATCGAGGTGACCCGAGAGGAGCAAGGGACGCGGTTGTTCCGTGCGGTCCATGCCGAGGAGTGTTTGGTCGATTGCGGCGACGAGCTCGTCGAGTTTCGCGCGAAAGGGGCCATTGGCCCGTTCCAGGTCGATCGCTTCGGTTGCGAACAGCGATTGGCGTCGGTCGACAGAGAGCTCTTCGTAAAGCTGTCCCATGCCGATCGGAATGCCGTGCGATTGCACGGCAATGCCCTCGCTGAGGAGCGCGACGGTTGTTTCATTGAAGCCGATGTCGAGGATCCACCCTTCAGCGAGTTCGCATTCCCATGTCCAGTAGCGGGCCAGCGCGGTGGGCACAGGCACGACCCAATCGGGATCGATGTCGTAGCGTTTCCATTGTTTGAGATGGTGAGCGAGCGCGGTGCGGGTGGTGAGCGCGTAGAGAATGCGCCCCTGGTTGCGGAGTAGCGGGGCTGAGAGCGCCTCATCGGGATCGAGGTGGTGCGTCGTTTCGGCATGGTGCGCCAGCGCTTTGGCGAGTTCTTGGTGGCGGGTAGGGGGGATTTCTGCCCCCCGAAAGAGCACCTCTTGAGTCGGCAATCCGGAGACTAGTCGCGTCATGTAAAGCGGCTTTACATTTGGGCGTTCAACACTTATGTTAAACGACTTAGCGTCAGAAATTGCAAAGCCCCGCTTGCGCGCGGTGGCCATGCGCAAGGTTGGCCCGTCGAGGTAGATCCCAATAGCTTCCATAGTAGCGGACTATATTAAAGGGCGCTCCACCTTGGGTCGAGAGTAGAATTTTTTTGGAACTTGCAAGGTGGCCTAGGGGGCGGGTAAAATGCTAGCCTATGCTGCTCGCAACTGCGGTTCACACTCTGTTCTCGGCTTACTTGCTCCTCCTATTTCTGAGGATTGGAAGTTCGTGGTTCCCCCGTTTTCAGGGAACGCGGTTTGTCCAGTTTCTCTATTTTTACACCGAGCCTTATCTCGGTCTTTTCCGCAGAATTGTGCCGCCGATCGGCGGGACGTTCGATTTAAGCCCTGTTATCGGCTACATGGTGCTTCGGCTTCTTGAGTCGCTTGTGCTTCGAGCGCTCTCGTGATCCGCACTCCGTTTCAGCTCGGCACGCTCCGATGCAAATCAAATATTTTCTATGCGCCGCTAGCGGGATGTTCCGATCTGCCGTTTCGGCAGATGAGCAATCGGTATCGACCGGGGCTCTTTTTTTGCGAAATGGTGAAGATGGATGCGCTGGTGCGCAATGATCCGGGCACCTATCGGCTGCTCGATTATACGACCGATATGCACCCGATCGGCGCACAATTGTGCGGCAGCAAGCTGCCGTTTGCGGCGCAGTCGGCGCGGATGATTGAGGAGCTCGGATTTGATGCGCTCGACTTCAACTGCGGTTGTCCGGTCGACAAGGTGACGAAGGATGGCAGCGGGTCGGGGATGCTGAAGACGCCCGAGCTCATCGGCGACATGATCAGCGCGATGGTGGCGGCGGTGAAGATTCCGGTGACGGTGAAGATCCGCGCGGGATGGGATGAGAGCTCGCTCAACGCGCCGTTGATTGCCGAAATCGCCGAACAGGCGGGCGCGAAGGCGATTACAATTCACGGGAGAACGAGAGAGCAGGGATATCATGGCCCCGCGAATTGGAATCCCATTCGGTGGTGTAAAGAAGCGACGAGTAAAATTTTAGTTATTGGCAATGGAGATCTGTTCGATGCGGGGAGCGCGGAGCGGATGTTTTTGGAGACGGGGTGCGATGGCGTGCTGGTGGCGCGCGGCACGATGGGGCAGCCGTGGATCGTCGAGGATATCGAGCGGCACTTGATGGGGTTGCCGCCGATTGAGCGGACAATCGATGATGTAAAGCTGGCTTTACATGACCATTTTGAGCTGATTCTCGCCTACCAAAATGAGCGGCAGGCGCTTGTCGATATGCGCCGCGTGGGCTGCTGGTATCTGAAGCGCTGCGAAGGGGTGCGCGCGCTGAGACAAATGCTCAACGGAAGCAGTTCGACGGCCGATGTGATGGCGATGTTGGAAAAATTTGCGTGGGAAGAGGCTGCTCTAGCCGCCCTCGAACAACTTGCGTAATCGCTCGAGTTCGTATTGAGACATGCTCTGCGGCTTGACTTCCGAATCGGTGTGTTTCCGCTTGAAGAGGCGCATGAGTGTGGCGACGGAGGCGGTGTGGGCGCCGAGTGCGCGCGCTTTGCGGGCGAGTCCCTGATCGTTGGTGATGACGGTGATTTGCGCGGGGAGGCGAGCGCCTTCGACGAGTTCGAGTAGATAGGCGTCGGCGCCCATTTTCGGCGGTGCGTAGGCGATTTGGAGCGGCGAGGGGTAGGCGTGGCTGTGGATATTTTGCGCGTTGTCGAAGACGAGGATACCGCGGAGGTGGGCGGCGGCAAATTCGGTTTGCAGGAAGAGGATGAGTTGATCGCGCCGCTTTTGGAGCGGGAGGGAGGAGTCTTCGAGCGCGAAGAGGATGTTATAGCCGTCGAGCAGGTACTGCAAGGGTCTCGAGGTGGGGGAGGATTTTGTCGAAGGCCTTGCGGCGATGGGAGATCCGGTTTTTCACGGTTTCTTCGAGCTCGGCAAATGTTTTATTGTATTCGAGTTTGACAAAGAGTGGGTCGTAACCGAAGCCGCCGCCGCCCCGTTCGCGGGTGAGGAGGCGCCCTTCGCAGGTGCCGCGCACGCATTTCTTCAGCCCTTCGGGTGAGGCGAGGGCGAGCGCGCATTCCATGAATGCGACTCGGTCGTCTTCGAGGAGGTGCGCCATGGCGTCGAGCAATTTTTTGCGATTGTCTTGGTCGGTGGCTTGGTTGCCGGCGTAACGGGCGGAGAAGACGCCGGGGGCGCCGTTGAGCGCGGGGACGACGAGGCCGGAGTCGTCGGCGAGGACCCAATGGCGGAGGGTTTGCGCGGCGTGTGTGGCTTTGAGGATGGCGTTTTCTTCGAAGGTAGCGCCCGTTTCTTCAGGAGGAATGTAGTCGGGGAAATCGCGCAGGGAGAGAGGGTCGAGCTGATGAAAGGGCTTGAGGAGCGAGCGGAACTCCCGAATCTTATGGATGTTGCGGGAGGCTATCACCAAGGGAAATGGTGTCATGCTCTCGATCATAGTCCGTTCGAAAGAGAACGGCAAGCCATTCTCCGGAGGTGAATTCGGCAAGCGGGGTCCAGCCCCAGGTGGCGGTTTCGGCGAGATAAGCGTCGCGCTGGGCGAGGAGGATGCCGGAGGTGAGCTGGAGGGGGGCCAAGGTGCGGGCGATGCGCTGTTCGGAAACGATCATATTCATGAGCGCGATGTCTGGCTTTACATAGGGGGTGGGGAGAGAAAAGGTGGCGTGTAAGTGGTTGAGGGTGTTGTTTTCGCGGGCATGGGCGAGGGCGTCGCGCTCGATGTCGACGCCGTGGGCGGAGGTGGCGCCTAGAAGGAGAGATGCGAGGGTGAGGATGCCGCTGCCGCAGCCGACGTCGAGGATGCGGCGGTTTGCGACGTGGGGGGCCATCGCGCTGAGCATGAGTTGGGTGGTGGGGTGCGAGAGGTCGCCGAAGCCGGGCCCCGGTTTAAGCAGGAGCGTGTGGGGGCCGACCGGAATGCGGGCGAGGCCATCGCGGAAATGGGGGGCGAAGAGTTGCCACTGCTCGAGCCAGTCGATCATCGGGATCTCCAGTAGGAGGGGAGGAAGAGGAGGAGGACGACGTAGAATTCGAGGCGGCCGAGGAGCATCCAGCAGAGGCTGAGAATTTTACTGAAGGGGGAGAGGAAGGCGACGGTGTCGGTGGGACCGGCGCCGCGGAAGGCGAGGCCGACGTTGTTCATGAGGGAGGCGACTAGCCCTAAGGCGGTTTCGGGGTCGACGCCGTCGAGAACTAGGCCTACGGTGCCGAGGACGGTAAAAAAGGCGACGATGCAGAAGAAAGAGGCGACGGTAAGGGAGCTTTTGTCGTCGATCTCGGCGTCGCCGATGGTGAGTTTGCGCACCGAGTCGGGGCGATAGAGCGATTCGAGGCGGTGGAGGACGATTTTATAGAGGATGTAGAAGCGAGAGGTCTTGATGCCGCCGGCGGTCGAGCCCGACATGCCGCCGACAAACATGAGGAGGAGCATGAACATCTGCGAGGCAAAGGGCCACAGGTCGTAGTTGGCGGTGAAAAAGCCGGTGGTGGTTTGCACCGAGAGTGCTTGGAAAAACCCTTCGCGGATGGCAAATCCGAGCGTGTGTGTGGAGAGGAGCGGGAGGGTGACGGCGAGGCAGCCCAAGAGGGCAATTGCGAGGAAAAGGAGAAAGTCGGGAACAAAAATTTTATAGAACTTGAATCGGTAGGCGTGAAAGTAAAGAGAAAAGTTGATGCTGCCGAGGACCATGAAGAGGACGATGATCCATTCGGCCAAGGGGTTTCCATAGCTTGCGATGCTGTCGTTGCGCACGGCAAAGCCGCCGGTTGAAATGGTGGAGAGGGAGGTGCAGAGGGCGTCGAATGGGGGCAAGCCGGCCCAGAGGAGGAGGGCGATTTGCGCAAGGGTGAAGAAGAGGTAGACGCGGAGGAGGAAGTTTGCGGTGTTTTGGATGCGCGGTGCGATGCCGTCTTTGACGGGGCCGGTCATCTCCATTTGGTAGAGGAATTTGCCGCCGACGCCGAGGGCGGGGAGGATGTAGAGGAAGATTGCGATGATGCCGATGCCGCCGATCCATTGCAAAAGGCTGCGCCAAAAGAGGACGGCGCGGCTCACCGCTTCGATGCCGGAGTAGAGGACGAGGCCGGTTGTGGGGTCGCGGATCGGCTCGACGGTGCCATAGTAGCTGTAGGTGGAGGTGGGGATTTGCGGGTTTGTGATGTAGACGGGGTGTTCCTCTAGCGTGATGGGGTCGTAGGCTTTGGGGCAGAGGAGGGTGACGCCGGTGGTGGTGAGTCCCGACATCGCCTCGAAGTAGGCGTCGAGCGGGTTTTTGAGTGTGCCCGAAAATGTGAAGGGAAGAGAGCCGATCACTGAAGTGGCGAGCCAGATGAGGACGACGGCGAGGATGCTTTCGCGCCGATAGAAGGTGTCGTGGGGGCGGCGGCCGAGGATGCGAAAGAGGCCCGAGATGGCGAGCGCAATGAGGAGCGCTGCGAGGAAGGCGCGGGTGCTGTGCGGTTGCGGGTGAGCTTGAGGGGCGAGAAATTCGTAATAACCGGCCATCGCGAGCGGCAAGCAGAGAAGGAGGCTGAGGAGCGTGAGGTACTTGCCTAGGATTTGGTAGATCATCCAAACAGCTCGGGGAGTTGCGGCAGATGGCGCGAGGCGGTGACGACAATCGCGGTGTCGTTCGGGCTGAGGATCCGGTTGCCGCGGCCGATCATGACGCGCCCTTGGTTTTCAATTGCGACGATGAGGAGGTCGCGCGGGAAGTGGCTCTTGAGGTCGGCGAGCGGGAATCCGATGAGGCGCGAGTGGGGCGAGATTTTGATTTCGACGATTTTGGCGTGGTCGTTGCAGATCGAGGTGACGGAGAGGAGTGCCTCTTCGTGGAGGATGGAGAGGACGCGGTTGGCGACGTGCACTTGCGCCGAGAGCGCGGGGACCACTTGCAGATGCTCGAGGAGCGGCGAGAGCTGCGGATTGGAGACGAGCGCAATCACCCGCTGGCAGCCCAATTCGCGTGCGAGGCCGGCGACGAGGAGGTTTGTCTCTTCCGTGTCGGAGCAGGCGACGACGGCGTCGGTTTCGGTGATCCGCTCCCCCTGCAAGCAGCGCAGGTCGCGTCCATCGCGGTTGATGATAGTGGCGTGTGGGAGCCGCTCCGCGAGCCGCTCGCAGCGCAGAGGATCCGACTCGATGATCCGCACGTCGACGCCCTGTTGTGCGAGGAGGTGTGCGAGATGGTAGGCGACGGTGGAGCCGCCGACGATAATGACCGAGCGCAGCGGGTGTTCCGCGAGGTGAAACAGATCGCCGACGCGGTGCATGGCGCGCGATTCGCCGATCACAGTCACCTCGTCGCCCGGCAAAAGGTGATCCTCGCCGTGGGGGAAGATAATCTCTTCGCCACCTGCAACTTTGCGGCGGATGAGCCCGACGATCAGGTCGTCGGAGAGCGCGAGGTCGCGGATCGGCGTGCCGCCTAAATCCCACCGCTCCGGAATCGCGAGCGTGCGCATTTGGATCGCGCCATGCGCAAAATAGTCGGCGGCGATGTCGTGCGTGTGGAGGAGCAATTTGTGAAGATCTTGCGCGGCAAAGAGGTCGGCGCTGAGGAAGTGATCGGTGTAAAAAAGGCGCCCGATGTCGAGACGTGGATGGGCGAGGTATTCGCGCTGTTTGACGAGGGCGATTGTTTTGGGGAAGCCGAGGTTTTTGCCGATCGCGCAGGCGGCGATGTTTTCATCGTCGGAGTCGGTCGCGGCAAAGAGGAGGAGCGGATGCGAGTCGAGCAGTTCAGGGAATGCGCGCCAGCTCGGCGGATGGGTGTGGAGGGTTGCGACGTCGGTCTCGCGGCTCAACCGCTCGAGCCGTTGCGCGTCAGAGTCGACCACGACTACATCGTGTCCCTCTTCCGATAGCCGCGATGCGACGTAAACGCCTACGCGTGTGGCGCCCAGGATGACAACATTCATGGCTACATTGTAATGTAAAGCGGCTTTACATGAGAGTTGCAACGGTTGTCAATTTTTGTACAAACGAGGCCCGGTTCCTCCGCCCTGTGTTGGAGGAAGCCGCCCGGTTTTCAAAACAAATTTTGGTTCCGGTATGCGATCATTTTTTTGACGGCCGCCCCGAAAACCGCCCGCTCCTCGACTCGATCTATGGTGCTTTCCCCCAGGTGACGTTCATCGAGTACCCGTATTTTGCCGTGCCGCAACGGGTGTTCCGGACGATCTCCAAGGCCCACTTTTGGCACAGCCTCTCGCGGCTGGTCGCATGCGATCATCTGGAAGAGGGGATCGAGGGGGTGCTCTTTCTCGATGCCGATGAGGTGCCTGACGGAGAGCGGGTGGCGCGGTGGCTTGAGGGGGGCGAGGCGCGCCACCACACCGTGATGCGGCTTTCGAACTACTGGTATTTCCGCGAGCCCCAGTATCAAGCAGATGCTTGGGAAGATTCGATCGTCTTCGCCCGAGTGAAGGCGCTGACCGCCGACGCCCTCCTCCACAACGATGAACGGGGGGCCATCTATAGCTTGCTCCCCGGCCCCAAAAAGCGGAACGTCCCCGGCATCGACGGACGCCCCCTCTTCCACCATTTCAGCTGGGTGCGGACCCGCGAAGAGATGCTCGCCAAGGTGCGCGCTTGGGGGCACCGGAACGACCGCAATTGGGAGTCCCTTGTCGAGGAAGAATTTCAAACCCCCTTCCGCGGGGTCGACTTCGTCCACGGCTACAAGTTTCAGACCGTCAAGCCCCCCGTCTCGATTCCGATGGGCGAGCTCTCCTTCGTCGCCGCCCTCGGTAAGCCGCGGGTGATTCGGGTAGAACAGCGGGCGGTTCTCAAGCAAATCCGAAAGGCATTTCCCGTGTGGGATCGGATGCTGATGACCCTTGATTTAAACCGCACTTTTCAGCGATGATATCCCTTTTGCACTGGTAGCTCAGTGGATAGAGTACCCGGCTACGAACCGGGGGGTCAGAGGTTCGAATCCTCTCCGGTGCGATGATTTTAGAAGGGGTCCCTTCCGGGCCATATGAGACAAATGCCTATCTTGTGGGCTGCCCCGTCACCCGCAAGTGCGCCGTGGTCGACCCTTCGCCCGGCTCGGCCTCTCGTCTCCTCTCCCTCATTGCTCAATACAATCTTATCTTAGATCGGGTCTTGTTGACCCATTCTCATTGGGATCACATCGCCGATGCGCATTGCTTCGATGCGCCGCTCTATGTGCATCGCCTCGACGCTCCCAATCTAGAAAATCCCGGCGCTGATCGGCTCCGATCGCCTGTGAAGATTCCCGGTGTAAAGCCAGCTGGGTTTGTCTCCGATGGCGAGCGCTTTACCATTGGCAATCTGCAAGTTGTGGTGATCCACACGCCCGGCCATAGCCCCGGCGCCGTGTGTTACTATTTTCCCGATGAAAAAGTGCTCTTGTCGGGCGATACGCTCTTTGCGGGCGCCTACGGAATCCTCTCGCTTCCCACGGGCGAACCGGCTAAAATGCGCACTTCCTTGCAAAAACTCGGGCGCCTTCCTCCTGAAACGCGGGTCTATCCCGGGCACGGAGAGGCGACGACGATTGGCCAGGAGCGACAACTCTTAGAATAGGATTTCCCATGTCACTCGTCGGAAAACAAGCGCCCTCATTTAAAGCCAAAGCGGTTCAGAACGGCCAACTCATCGACTCGTTCTCTCTGCCGCAAAATCAACTCACCGTCCTCTTTTTCTACCCGCTTGACTTCACTTTCGTATGCCCAACCGAGCTGCACGCGTTTCAAGACAAGCTCGCTGAGTTTGCCAAGCGCGGCGCAGCGGTCATCGGCTGTTCTGTCGACAGCGCGCACTGCCACCTCGCCTGGCTCAATACGCCCAAATCAGCGGGCGGCATCCAAGGCATTGCGTATCCTCTCGTCTCCGACCTCACGAAGGAAATCGCGCGCCAATACGGCGTATTGAAAGAGGATGAGGGGATCTCCTACCGCGGCCTCTTTCTCATCGACAAAAGCGGTGTTGTGCGCCACCAGCTCGTGAACGACTTGCCGCTCGGCCGGTCAGTTGAGGAGGCGCTGCGCCTTGTCGATGCCCTGCTGTTTCACGAGGCTAATGGCGAGGTGTGCCCCGCCAATTGGAAGAGCGGCAGCAAAGGGATGAAGGCGACACAGCAAGGGGTTTCCGCCTATTTGAGCTCGCGATAAATTTCGAGTAGCCGATTGTACTTTGCGACCCGCTCCGAGCGGCAGAGCGATCCCGTTTTGATCTGCTTCAGATCCCATGCGACGGCGAGGTCGGCGATAGTGGTGTCTTCGGTTTCGCCGGAGCGATGCGAAATGATCGTCCGATAGTTGCTCCGCTTAGCGAGGTCGACCGTAGCGCGCGTTTCGGTGAGCGTGCCGATCTGGTTGAGCTTGATCAGGATTGCGTTGGCTGCGTGGAGCTGGATCCCCTTTTCGAGGAACGCGATAGTGGTGACGAAGATGTCGTCGCCCACGAGTTGCACCTTGGAGCCGAGTTGGCGAGTGAGTTCCCCCCAGCCGTCCCAATCTGCCTCCGCAAGGCCATCTTCAATCGAGTCGATCGGATAGGCAGCGGCAAGGGTTTTCAGGATGTCGATTTGCTGCGCAGACGTGCGGCCGCGGTAGGTGTTGTCGCGGTAAAATTCGGAGGCGGCGCAGTCGAGCGCAAGCGTCATGTCGCGCCCCGCTTTCAGGCCCACTTGTTCAATTGCGAGGAGGATGAGATCGAGCGCCTCTTCGTGGCTTTTCAGTCGCGGCGCAAAACCGCCCTCATCGCCGACGCCGGTGGCAAGCCCTTTTTTCTTCAAAATGGACTTCAGCGCGTGAAAGGTTTCGGCGCCCCAGCGGAGCGCTTCGGGGAAGTTCGGCGCGCCCACGGGGCGAACCATAAATTCCTGAAAGTCAAGGCCGTTATCGGCGTGGACGCCGCCGTTGAGGATGTTCATCATCGGCACGGGGAGGGTGCGCCCTTCGCCGAGGTAGCGGTAGAGGGGCAGGTTTTTGGCTTTGGCTGCGCAGTGAGCGACGGCAAGCGAGACACCGAGAATTGCGTTGGCGCCGAGTTTCGATTTGTTGGGGGTGCCGTCGAGCGCGATGAGCGCGCGGTCAAGGGTGGATTGATCGAAGAGCGAATACCCTTTGACGTGGGCTGCGATGCGTTGCACGTTGGCCAGCGCCTTGAGCACTCCTTTGCCGTGATAGCGCTTTGGGTCACAATCGCGCAGCTCGACCGCTTCGTGTGTGCCGGTCGACGCGCCGGAGGGGACGCAGGCGCGCGCTGAGATGCCGCTGTCGGAGGTGCAGGTCACTGCGAGGGTCGGATTGCCGCGCGAGTCGAGGATTTCAAGAGCTTGGAGGGTTGCAATGCTCATTCTTCCCAAGTGGGTTTTGAAGTGTGTTTCAGATCATCGAGGAGTGTGAGGTAAGATCCGTATCGCAGGGGCGAGAGGCGCCCCGCTTCGAGTTCTTCTCGCACGCGGCATCCCGGCTCTTCGCAGTGGCTGCAGTCGGGGAACTTACATGCGGGGAAGTCGCGAAAATGGTTGAGGAGATCCTGTCGCGTGAGCTCCCAGAGTGAAAAACTGCGGATCCCCGGCGTATCCACAGTGTAGCCACCGCCCGGGAGCGGGATGAGCTCTGATGAGGTGGTCGTGTGAGTGCCCTTGGCCGTTTTTTCAGCGAGGCGCCCTGTCTTCCGCTCCATGCCGAAGGCGGCGTTGAGCAGGGAGGATTTGCCGACGCCCGATTGTCCCGAGAGGAGCGTCACCTTGTCGCGCATCATGTTGCGCAGCGACTCGAGGCCGACGCCCGTTTCGGCGCTCACCGAGAGGATCGGGATGCCGAGCGGTTCATAGGCGGCGAGGGTCGCCTCAAAGAGGTCCTCTTCGAGCTCGACGAGGTCGATTTTGTTGATGCAGATGATCGGATGGATATTCCCCTTTTCCGCCGCGATGAGATAGCGGTCGATCAGCGCCGGTTTCAAGGGGGGAGTGGCAATCGAGGTGACGATGAGGAGCTGATCGACGTTGGTCGCGATGACTTGCTGCGCTTGGCCCCGAATTTCGCGGCGCGCCAGAATCGAATAGCGCGGCTCCACCTGTTCGATCACCCGCTCGTCAGGGCTGTAGCGAACCCAATCGCCGACGGCAACTAAATTTTTTTCTCGGATCCACTCTTTTTTGAGCAGGCCGCGCAGCTGACACAGAGTTTGCTCGACTAAGATCCCCTCGCCGCGAATCGAAATGACGCGGCCGCGCGGGAGGTGCGAAAACTCGGGGAGGACGCCCTCTTTCTGATCGCTTTTTTTAAACTTCGATCGGTCGGTCGCCTCAGCGCGGCGCCGCTCCTTCCGATGCCCTTTCCGATCGGCGGAGTGAAAGTGCTCCTCTTCCCGGTAGTGCTTCTCTTTCATCCCACTCCTCGGAGAAGGTAGAGGAGGATGGCGCCGGCGGTGGCGACGTTGAGCGAATCCATGTGGCAGATCGGGATCGACACGGGGCGGCCCAAAGAGCGGTTGGCCCCTTGCCCCTCGTGGCTGAGGACGAGGCCGATGGGGCCGGTGAGTTTGAGTTGGTCGACCGGCTCGCCGTGCATATCGGCGACAAGCACGTGGCCGCCCCATTTTTTCAGGCCATCGAGGGTTTGCGGTGCCAGGGGGAGGCGGAATGTGGCCCCCCGGGCGGCGCGTAGAGCTTTGTCGTTAAACGGGTCGCAGGTGCCCGGCAGGAGCCAGACGCCGTCCCAGCCCAGGGCGAGGGTAGTGCGGATCAGGGTGCCGAGATTGCCCGGATCGGCGACCCGATCGAGGATGACGATCCGCTTCGCGTGGTCGAGATTGGCGGGGGCGGGCATCTTGGCAATGCCGGCAAATCCGTCGGGCGTCTCAAGGCCTGTGATTTTCTTCATGACAGCGTCGGAGACCAAGATATCGCCATAGCCTTCATGCGTGGAGAGCTTGAGCTCGAGCGGGATCTCGTCGCACAGCGTCTGGCCGGCGATCAACACCTGCCGCTTTTCTTCGCGGGTGCGCCGATCGGTGCGGAGGAGAACCCATTCTTTTACGAGCGGGTGTTGGACACTGCGGATTTCGTCTGGTAGCATCAGCTTTAAGTATGGACGATGGAAGATTTAATCGGGTGACCCGATCGCTCACAATGCGCGTGATTTTGACCTGCTTGGCGCTCCTCGTCGCGCCTCTGTCGTTCTATATTCTATTATTTAGTCACCAAGATTACGAAGAGCGGGCGGCGCAGCTGCGCGACACCCTCAACCTGGTAGTGCGGGAGCGGGCGCGGGGGATTCAGATCCAGATCGACGCCGAATGGGCCGCCCTCGAAGATACCACTCCGTTCGGGTCTACCCAAGCGCCGACCGGCGGATCGATTGTGTACGAAGAGGGGAAACACCTCCTCATCCTCGACCCCAAAGGCGAAACCGTCTATGCCGTATTGGGAACCGGCGCCGTCGCCAATCCGCTCTCGGTGCTTTTGACACCGCAAGGGGAGATCGACTTTTCGCTGGGGCGCAGCCAAGCGCCGCTCTCCGCGACGGCGCATGTGTACGGGCTTGCGATTACCGCGACCTTGCCCGAGACCCCCTACGCGGCTTTACATTACCGCAAGACCCTCTCGCAACTCGCCGCGTTTCTCCTGCTGTTGGGACTCTTTGGCGGAGGACTCGTCACCGCGCTCACCCGCCGCTTTGCGCGGCCACTGCGGGCGCTTGCACACACGATGGGGCGCGTCGCCAGCGGCAATTTGGACGCCCGCTATACGCCCGATGCATGGGGCTTTGAGATCAATCAACTCGGCCTCCAGTGCAACGCCATGCTTGACAAGCTCTTTCGGACTCATAAAGAGGTACAAGTCCAACGGGCGGGACGCGAAAAACTCGCCGAGGAACTGCGCATCGGCCACGAAATTCAAAAAAGCTTGCTGCCGCCGCTGCCGCCCATTGCCGGACTGGACCTCGGCGCCGGATTTGTTCCGTCGCAAGAGGTAAGCGGCGACTTGTATGATTTCTTTCCGCTGCCAGATGGGCGCCTGCTCATCATCATCGGCGATGCAGCGGGCAAAGGGATCCCGGCGTGCCTCTTCTCGCTCACCCTGCGCAGCACCCTGCGCGCCACGGCGCTCAATGTCCCGAATTTGTCGCAGCTCATCGAACGGGTGAATCGGCTCTTGTTGCTCGATACAGTGAGCTCCAGTTTTTTCATCACCGCATGGATCGGCCTCTTCAACCCGCAGACGCGCGAGTTAGAATACGCGAGCCAAGGGCATCCGCACGCGCTCTTTCGCAAGGCAAATGGCACCGTCTCCGAACTTTCGACAAGCGGCATGGCGCTCGGCATCACCGACCTCAAAGCGATGACTGCGACGATGACATTGCAAAGTGGCGATCTCATTCTCCTCTATACAGATGGACTCGTCGAAGCGCATGGCTACGGACTTACGCGGATTAAAGTGCACCTGCCGCGTGTCGCGCTTCTCCCTGCACAGCAGAGCGCCGATTTGTACATCGACGAAGTGCGCAAGTTCGCCGGCGATCGCCCGCTGCATGACGATGTTGCCATCGTCGTGCTCAAGATACGATAAAACTTGATTCAAAATTTTTTTTGCGGCATGGAATGAAATTGTTTTCCCAACTCCAAGGAGAGATCATGGCCAAGGCCAAAAAAAGAAAAGCATCCAAGAAAAAATCTGCAACAAAGCGCAAAGCTTCGAGAAAGAGCAAGGCGCCTGCGAAAAGAAGAAAGAAAAAAGTCTCGGCGAAGAAGCTCAAAAAGAGCGGAACCGGCGGCGAAGCAGCATCTGCTTAAATTTTACGCGCCTTCCGTTTCTGGGAGGCGCTTTTTTTTGTGGCCGCGTCGGCGGTCCAGCGAATCCCCTTTAGAAAGTACGCAATCCACCCATCCATGTTCCCCTCTGCGGAGATGTCGTAGAGCTTTTTCAGGTATTGGAGGCGGGTCGATTTGAAGTAGGCGCTGAGGTAGAGCGGGGGAAGATTGCGCCGCATCAAATAGTAGGGGATGAGGAGGCGGGCCACGCGGCCGTTGCCATCCATAAATGGATGGATGATCAGGAATTGCGCCATCCCAATCGCCAATTGGAGGAGCGGATCTCCCTCTTGGCGAAGGTACTTGAGGAGGACATGTAAAGCCGGCTTTACATCGGAGGGTTTCGGCGGAAAAAAGTAGGCCTCTTCCTGGGGGCGTCCCTCGGGGCCGATCCAATTTTGCCGCGTCCGAATATGTCCCGCATCTTGGCGCGGCCCATCGACCTTCACGAGTCGGTGAAGGGTGCAGAGAAACGGAATCGAGAGCGGAGGCAATGTCTCCACGACGTGGAGCGCTTCGCGCATCTTCGCGCGCGTTCCGGGCCGTTCGCTTAAGTGGAGTGTTGCGGCGATCTCCTCTGTTTGCAACGCCTTCAGAGTGCGCGTATCGAGAAACGCTTCCCAGCGGCCCACCGCGCGATACGCTTCGCACCACAACAACGGATTCATAGCTTCGATATAGCGAGAACCGAATTATTTGTTGACGCTGAATCTCGCTCGGCGTAATCTGGGTGGCCACCTCAACTAAAGGAGGTTATTTATGACAACACTAGTAATGGCGAGAGCCTCATCGACACAGTCTCTTGAGATTCTCGAGACACTTAGAAGCGGTGGACGCCCGGCAATGGTCAAAGTTCCATCAACACCCTCTCTAGGTACGCCCAGAGACCCTAGGAGCACTGGATATCCGGGAGAAAGTCGCGCTTCTGCTTTTAGCCCGAAGGGTCGGACGAGTCCAGTGCACATGATCTCCGGAACAGGTTATGAGATCCCTGGAGCTCATCGTGTAGAGGGAGTAAGACGCTCCCTAATGGGACCCCCGCCGGGATCTTTAGATCTGATCCCGGAGCGTGTCGTTGTTAAGAACTAGGCGTGTGAGGACGGCGCTTGCGTCCTCGAGGTTATGGTTGCATGCGATTCGTTCCGCTTCGCGAAGAAGCAAGCCCATTTGCGGGCTTGGCTTGACCCCAGCGGCGATCAGGTGTGCCGAAGTAACCACGGGGTTGCGATGTTGAATTCTCTCCACCCATGAATTGAGTTGGGCTCGCCGTTGGGTGTGTTCGCTCATCTGGGAAGGTTGTAGGATTTGTAGCACGAGCCATCCATCGTGGTGTGCATAAAGATGCGCCCAATCGATCGGTTCGGGAATCCGCTGCAGAAGGACTTCTGTGCGGGTCAGAAACGCTGCAAATTCAAGCTCATGATTGGAGGCTTTCAGTCGCTTGCAAAGAGCCATTCGCTCGTCGAAGGTGCTATGCGGTAACAGAGCGATCAGCGAGGCGATCAGCGGCGCCCCTTCGGGCAGCGGCCGAGGGTCGATTTTCGCCGGAAGCTCAGGGAATATGGCTTGAAGGAGGCCAAACTCATGAAGACGGAGGAGCATTTGCGGTAAAAAAAGACGACTTTTCTCAAGTTCTTGCCAGACTCGCTCAATTGCAACAGCGGGAAATAGTTCTGACGCGTGCGCGCGGATCGCATCGGCCGTTGCCGGATCGAGTCGGAAGCCGAATCGGCATGCGAGTCGAACGCCCCGGATCATCCGGAGCCGATCTTCGCGAATGCGCTCGTGTGGGTTCCCGATTGCGCGGATAAGACCCTGTTTGAGGTCTTGTTGTCCCCCCACGTAATCGAGGATTTGCTCCCGAATGGGGTCGTAGAACATCCCATTGATGGTGTAGTCACGCCGTTTGGCGTCTTCGACCGCGCCCGAAAATTCGACCCGTTGC
Organism: uncultured bacterium; assembly: GCA_964351415.1. Taxonomy (GTDB): domain Bacteria; phylum Chlamydiota; class Chlamydiia; order Chlamydiales; family SM23-39; genus CAYGOG01. The sequence goes on from CAYGOG010000002.1 coordinate 16,809, forward strand.
GGTCGCCGCCCATCGGAGTAGTCGAAGTCGCGCCGAAACGTGGCCACCTCATATTGGTGGCCGTCGAGAACGACGAGGATAATGCCAAACGAGAGGCCGATCGGGATCGTCTTGTCAAACAGCGCCTGCACCGTTTCGGGCGGCGCATTGGTGGCGATGTCGATGTCATCGGACGGGTGGCCGAGGAGAAAGTCCCGTACCCAGCCGCCTGCATAATAGGCGGTGAACCCGGCTTTTGATAAAGTCTCTACAATTTTACGCGCGGGTGTAATCAAAAAATTGCCTCCGTCGAAAGGGTGTAGGCAAACTCGCCCGTTGTGCGCCGCTCGCCTGAGACCATGAACTTCGAAGATAGAAGGAGGGTAAGGCCGTAAAAGTATCCCATGCTCTCACGGTTATGGTACTTGAGCTTGGGGTTTTGTGGCCCTGCCCCAATTTCCAACTTCGAATTGATATACTGGAGCCCAGCATAAGGGCACAGAAACCAGAGCTTTAAGGCTGCCGCCCCGCTGGCATCCCATTCGGAAATCTTCGACTCTTGGCGGGCCGTTTCTAGGGGGAGGTTGAGCCGGTTGAGGAAGCGGAAGTAGTTGTGGTGGCTCCGCGGCATCTCAAAGTAGAGCCCCTGCACGCCCAGCGCCAGTGGCCCAATGGAGATGAGGGTGAGGCGGCTGCCGACGCTCCACGAAAATTGGTAGTTGGAGCTGAGGTGAAATGTAGTGGTGGGCGGCGCGGCTTGCCATTTGACTCGCAACTTGCTGCCACCAGCTGTTGCATAGATTTGCCACCGCTCAAATAAAAGCAGAGAGACGCTCGCCTGCTGCGAGTGGATGCCAAATTCTTTAAACGTGCTGTTCGGATTGAAGGTCGCAGTGTCGCTTGTCACATACCGCTTATTCGAGATGTAATCGTCGACATAACCGGTTGAGGCTTTGACCCAACTAAATGATCCGCTGAAGAACCCTTGATTGGCCATCACCGGAATCGCAGGGTTTCCCACAGGGGCGGCAAACAGAAAATGGACAGAGCAGAAAAAAAGAAAAAAGAATCTCACAACTAGCACTATAGCGGAACGGTTGTTATTCTCGAATTGATGATTACCCTGTTGCCCGAACTTGTGATCAACCAGATCGCCGCTGGCGAAGTGGTGGAGAACCCCGCTTCCGCGGTCAAAGAAATTCTTGAAAATGCGCTGGATGCGGGCAGCAGTCGGATCGCAATTGACATTGAGGGCGGAGGGCACCATCTCATTCGGGTGGCCGACGATGGGTGTGGCATGGGGCGCACGGATGTGGAACTGTGTCTGCTGCGCCATGCGACGTCGAAGATTCGGGAGATCGCCGACCTCGAACAGCTGGCGACGATGGGGTTCCGCGGCGAAGCTCTGGCGGCGATTGCGTCGGTCGCACACGTGCAGATCGACACCTCCGATGGGCGCACCGCGACGCGGCTGATCGCTGAGGGCGGCAAGGTCACCGAAATGGGGCCGGTGGCGCGCAATCGGGGGACGACAGTGGAAGTGCGCTCGCTCTTTTTCAATGCGCCTGCGCGGCGTAAATTTCAAAAGGGGAGCAGCGCGTCGCAAGCGCAGGTGCTGAAGGCTGTGGAGTCGATTGCGCTGGCGCACCCCGAGGTGGCATTCCGCCTGCGTGCCGGCGAAAAGACGCTGCTCGATGTGGAAGTGAGCGCGGAACGGGCCAAAGAGATTTTAGGCTGGGAGGGGCGCCAGATCAACGCTTTGGGTGTGAGCGGGATGGTGGGCGAGGGGCAGATGACTCGCGGCGGACAATTTCTCTATGTGAATCGGCGGCCGGTATTTTCGCCGCTCGTGTCGCGCGCGGTGAAAGAGGCGGTGGGAACCCGCATTGCCGAAGGGCTCCATCCAAAGTTTTTGTTGTTCCTGGAGCTCGACCCGCGCGATGTGGATGTGAATGTGCACCCGCAAAAGCGGGAGGTGCGGTTTCGGGATGAGGCGGCCATCTACGCGCGGGTGCGGGCGGCGGTGGTGAGCGCGTTTGAGACGCCGCGGGTTGCGACTGTCTATGAAAAACCGCAATTTACGTTTCGGGAAGCCGCGCCACCGGCAGAAGTGCCGCAGCATCTGTTTGCCGAGCCGCTTTCGCTTTTGCAAGAGCCGGATGAGCGATTTGTGGCGCTCGTGGGGCCGTTTTTGTTGCTCGAAGATGCCGAGGGAATTATGGCGGTGGATTTGAGGCGGCTTGCCGGGACGCTGCTGCAGGGAAAACCGGAATCGGAACCGCTGTTGTGGCCGCTCGAAATCGACTTGGGCGCGGGAGAAGAGGCGCCGCTCGAGGCATTGGCGGGGTTCGGCGTGGAGGCGCGGTTGCTGTCGGAGCGGCGGCTTGTCATCGACGCGATGCCGGTCGGATTTTCGCCGGCCGATTTCCCCCACTTCCTCAAGGCGGCGCGGAGTGGGCGGCCGCTCGATTGGGGCGCGATGAGTCCGCGGAAATTTGCGCGCGACGAGGCGATGCACCTGTGGTGTAAAGCCCGGGGGCGTCAGCCGACTGTTGTGCGTCTTAACGTTTCTTTAATGGAGCAGTTGTTCTCATGAAAGTCACTCTGATTGAAGACCTTGCAGATCTTAGGTATCTGACAGGGCTACATCTATCGAAAGGGACGTGGGTGGAGGGGAAGAGCCCTACATTACTCGTCGATGGCCGTTACTATGGTGTGTGCCGAGAGAAGCTGACATGCGCGGTTGAGCTGGAATCGGCAGAGGCGTTGCGGAAAGCTGTGGGGGATGCGGAAGTGGCCTTTGACAGTGCGATTTCGTATCGGCGGTTTTTGCAGCTGCAACAGTGGTTGCCGGGGAAATCATTGACGCCGGTGAATGGGCCGCTGTGGCAGCGGCGCGCGCGGAAGTCGGCCGCTGAAATTGCCTCCTTGCGAAAGGCGGCGAAACTCACCTATGCGGGCATTGAACATGTGATCAGCCGATTGCGCGAAGGGGTGACCGAAAAAGAATTGGCGTGGGAATTTGAGCAGTTTGTGCGGACGCGAGGGGCGAGTGGTCTTTCGTTTGATTCGATTGTCGCGTTTGGCGAACAGAGCGCGTATCCGCACCATCGGGCATCTGATCGGAAGTTGAAGCGGGGCGACTGCGCTCTGATCGACGTGGGCGCGGTGGTGGAGGATTACCACGGCGATATGACGCGGGTGGCGTTTTTTGGGGAGAGTCCGCTGCAGAGCTGGTATGAAAAAATTCAAGCCGTTACAGCTGAGGTGATTGCGCTTGTAAAGCCAGGAGTAAAGGTGGGCCTCTTAGATAAGGTAGCGCGCGATCAGTTGGGGGAGCTGTTTATCCACAACTTGGGTCACGGCGTTGGATTGGAGACGCACGAGTTTCCGCGGTTGAGGGGCAGTGGCGAAGATCGGGATGTGTTGTTGGAAGAGGGGATGGTGATCACGGTGGAGCCGGGATTGTATCAGGTAGGGTTGGGAGGAGTGCGGTTTGAGCAGATGGTGCATGTGACAAAGACGGGCGCGGAGATTCTCCATGAATGAGGCGTTTTTAGCGCATGAGTTGCGCAGGCCGTTGACGCTGTTAAAGGGGTATGCGGAGTTGTTGGATCAGAATTCCGAGGTGGTGCAGAAATTGGGGCGCGTCGCCGATGAGTTGAACGATGTGTTGGAGGCGTTTTTGCGGTTGCACAAGCCCCGTATGGAGCGGGTGAATTGGGCGGAGTTGGCCGGGTGTGCGGGTGAGGTGTGGGTGAGAGGCGATCGGGTATTGTTGTCGCTGGTCGTGCAAAATTTACTCGAGAATGCGCGCCGCTACGGAGTGCCGCCGATTGCGGTGGAGGTTGTGGCCAAGGAAGAGGCGTGGCTGATGGTTGCAGATCGAGGATCGGGGCGCGCTGTCGGACAGAGCTGGGGATTAGGGCTCGAGTTGGTGAAGGAGATTGCCGCGGCACACGGGGGCCGATTGGAAGTTAGGGGTGCGCGGTTTTCTGTCGTTCTTCCTTTGGCGGGAAGAGGCGCTGAATCGATTCGTCCTGCGACTGCCACCGCACTCGCTTATGGGAGTGCTGCTTCGACTCCACGAGCTCCAGGATGATCGGCTCGAGCTCGCCGTGCTGTCCGCAGATCTCTTTCAGCCGCGCTGGTTCCACAGCGGTGCGCCGTTTGCCGACGGGGTGAATTTCCTCATAGATTATTTGCCCCGTTTCTACGCCGAAGAGCGCTTGGATAAATTTTGTTGTGGCGTGGCGCAGGCACATGCGTCCCTCATCGATGCAGAAGAGCTCTGTCAGCGGCGGATAGAGCCCTTTTTTCCCTTTCAAGAGATCGTAATAAAGGCCGTGGGGTTCGAAGGGGACTTGTTCGAGCGGTAAAGCCGCTCCTTTGGCGGCGTGGATCCATTCGCGCAAGAATCGCTCGGCTTCGAGTTGTGGATAGTAAGCGCGTAGGAGGCGGAGAGCTGCCGTGTGAGTAGGGGCATGCGCGTCGCCGCGGAGGAGCGGGGCGATATTGAGGCGACAGCAGGGCAAGTTGCGCGTCTGGGAAGAGCCGCTCGCTTTTGCCTTTTTCGGTGAGGAGGAGGAGGCTGAGTGCCCCAACTTTTCGTAGGTGCGGGTGACATTGTCCGCGGCAAAGCGGCGCCGCTCGTGCCACGCCGTTTGTTCCACTTGGACGCGGGAAAAGACCTCGCGGGTTCGCTCGCTTTGCATGGAGAAAAAAAGGGCAAGAAGGGCGAGGATAGAGGAGATAAACGGGAGAAAGTTCATACCTGCATTGGGGTAGAGGTGAAAAAGGCAAATTTGAGCGGGGGGCCTTGGCGATGTTCTACGATGAGGCGCACGGTGGGCGGCAAGGTGCGGTCATGCCAAACGGGAACCCAAATGGGATTGGATCCTTTCCAAAAAGTCCATTCCACTTCGGCGACCTGTTCGAGGAGAAATTCTTCGCGCGGCTCAATTCGCTTCCCTTCCGGTAGGTAGGCGAAGAGCAGTTGCCCCTCATCGGTGCGCCGAATGCGCCCCACCATCTTGCCGCTCCAAATCGGGTCGGGATCTACGCCATTGTCAAAGCGGATGTGAAGGATTGGTTCGTCGTGTTTAAACTCAATGGAAAGAGAAGTTGTTTTTTGGAAGAGGATCGAGAGGCGTGCAGCGGCGCGCGAAACATCGGCGCCCCGTTCTTCGGCCACTTGCATAGCGCGGTCGACGCGGGTGACGTGGGTGAGATAGCGAAATAGAAATCCGACCGCAACGCTTAAGAGGACGAGGCCGACGACGAGTTCGACAAGTGAGATGTAAAGCCGCTTTACATTTGTCATAATTTACTTATCCTCAACGCGATAGAACTTGTAAATCCGTTTGCCGAGTGTAAGTGAGTAGAGGCGGGCCAGAGAAGTATCGGGGAGCGTTTTTTCGCCTGTGCAAGTCAGAGCCCAGCCTTGCGAGAGGGGGAGATTTTCGTCGTGTTTGCGGGGGAGTTCAAGGGTGTGTTGCGCGATTTTTTCATGCCATTCGGTCGCTTGCCAATCGGTTTCCCACTCTTGTTGAAGCCGAGCAAGAGCTTCGCGTTCCCGTTGTAGCCGCTGATAGGTGTTGCCCAGCATCGGTCCCAGTGCAAGAACGATCAACGTAAGGCCGATTGCAATTTCAAATAATAGAAAAGGGTGCCGCCGTTTCATGGCCGTACAGAATATGCCGATGATTAAATTAGGGCCACAGGCTGGAAGCGGGTGTAGTCGGCGGCGGCGAGCACATAGCGAATGCCGTTATGCGTGCCGAAGAGGGAGAGGCCGCCGCGGATGTTGTGCACGTGGCCGAAGACGCAGATGTCGA
>CAYGOG010000003.1:0-22140 GCA_964351415.1 uncultured bacterium
GTGTAGTAGCGCTGATAGTTCTGCTGCCGCACGATCAGGATAATGTGCTTCTTATCCCCCATATTTTTCAGCGCTTCATTGAACTCCGCCGTATTGCGGATCGGCCGTTGATCGTTCCAATTGACGGCGACGCCCGTGATCAAGAAATAGGGCCGCAAGCCCGCCATGGCGGCAGGCGAACCCTGCTTCACTTTGGAAATCACAATGCCCTGTATGTCAGAACTATAGCCCAGCTTAGTCGACAACTCGGGCGTTAGATTTTCCACCTCAATGCCCAGCTTCTGGGCAAACTCGGCGCAGACCACTTCGGAGTCGGACATGACGCCGAGGGGGACCGTCAACATGAGATTTTTCCCCTGCCGCAAAACGTTTAATGTGAGTGCGGTTCCCGGCGGCATCAGCGCGATATCGCTCCGGAACTTATTGGGCGATTTTGCCTGCTTGCCATTGTAGGAGACAATGACATCGCCCTGCTTCAGCCCTGCGCTATCCGCCGGCGATCCTTGAATGACCTCGGAGACCAAGATCCCTTCTGCCGTGGGCAAGTTCAGCGCCTCAGCCAAATCCTTGTCGACCGGCTGCATGTAGATCCCCAAATAAGCCCGCTTGACCGAGCCGTTTTGGACAATCTGGTCGACCACCTGTTTGGCCATGTGACTCGGGATGGCAAAGCCGATCCCCATGTAGCCGCCGCTGCGACTCATGATCGCCGTGTTGACCCCGATCACCTGGCCCTGCAAGTTCAGCAGAGGACCGCCCGAGTTGCCCGGATTGATCGCCGCGTCGGTCTGGATAAAGTCTTCAATGGAGGTGATCCCCAAATCCTGCCGCCCCTTGGCGCTCACAACGCCGACCGTCAAGCTCGCCTCGAGCGCAAACGGCGTGCCAATGGCGACCACCCACTCGCCGATTTCCAGCCCTTCGGAGTCGCCGAAACACAAATAGGGCAAATCTCGCGCATCGATCTTAAGCACCGCCAAATCGGTGCGCGGGTCGCTTCCGGCGACCTTCGCAGTAAACTCGCGGCCGTCGTTCAGCACAACGGTGATGCAGGACGCATCTTGAATGACGTGGTTATTGGTCACCACGTAGCCATCAGCCGTAATCAAAAAGCCGGAACCGCCCGACATCTGCGATTCCTGTCTTTGCTGAGGCGCCCCGCCGAAAAACCGCCTGTAAAACTCTTCTTGATAGGGGTCGTAGGGCATCCCCATCCCATTGGCATCGATCGTCGCCTTGATAAAGACGGTGGCTGGCATCGCAGTCTTGGCGATCTGCGTGAACGCCTTCGAGGTTTGTTCGAGCAGGTTGGTGCCGTTATCGGCCCACAGCATCAAGGGGAGTAAGAGGAGAAAAAGTACCCGTTTCATGGCCCCGCATTATAGAAATAGGAGCCATTATTTTCACTAGACACAGGCATGCACAAGTTTGGCCAGTGTCTTAATCGTGGGGTTCTTGCTTTTGAGCGTGTGGTATAGAGTCGAACGAGCCATGGAAGACTCTCTAGCGACTTCCGTTTTATTAACGGCTTCGAGATAAATCCGGATCACTTCGATCACCCCTTCGGGGTCGCCCTCTTTGAGACATTCCCAAATTGCGCGTCCGATCAGCTCTTCATTGAGTAACTCTTCTCTGGGATTGCTCTTCCTAATACCGGTGTCTTGTCTCAACTTCATCATGCGCCGAGGTTTCGAATGAGATGTGCCTGCGGAAAATTTTCTTCGCCTGGTGAATGTCTTGATTTTGCCCATTTTTATTTCCCCCTAAGAGCAGTAAAATCCGTTTTTCCGGAATGTATGCAAAGTAGACGCGTCTTCCGTTTTTCCATCTTAGCTCCCATACCGCATCCTCCAAATTCTTATAGTCGCCAAAGTAACCCTCATCTTGGATATGAGCAACTCTTTCTCGAATCTGTACTTGGCTTTTCGCGGGTTGCTCCTCTAACCACTCATCGTATTCAGGGGTGTTGTAGATGGAGTATACGTTCATCTTAGATCGTACGATATATTGGACATTTTGTCAGCTTATTGTTTGCATATTGCTTAAAGTTAACGGCTTGGCGGAATTGTAAGGGTTGTCTTCTCTTTGTTGAGGGCTAACCAATATAGTGAAAATTTGGTTTTTAGACGAGTTCGGCGTCGACGAGAGCGCGGGTGATCTCGGTTTGGATGCCCAGCCGCGTGGCTTCGGTTCTGAGCCTCTCGCCGAGAGTTCTGCCGAGCTGTTGGAGCAGCAGGAGGGCGGTTTGGTTTTGTTCGGTGGCTTTTTTAGAGACAGCTAGGGTAGTGCGCGCCGTTTCAGTCTTGATTTCGACCCAGGTGCGCCGTTGTGCGTAGAATTTTTTCAACGCCGCTTCTTGAACTGTAGCCTCGGCTTCGAGGGTTGCGAGTTGCTGCTCGAGTGCGGGGAGATTCGCTTGACGGTCGCCAGCCGCTTGGCCTGTGATGGCGAGGTCGAGTTGCGTGCGGAGATCGACGATGCGCCGATCGAGGCGTGTTTCTTGTGAGTCGGAAGCTCGCTCTAAGCAGCGCGCGAACACTTCGAGCGAGCGGCCCGGTTGGGGCGCATCGGCCGGGATCGCGGCAGCGAGATGGGGAAGGGCATCGGGTGCGAGATGGAGGTGGGGCGCGTGCCGTAGGTAGGCATTTTGCAAAATCCCTACAGTTTCAGGGGAACTCGCGCGTGTGACCGGAATCTGCTCAAAGCGGCGCACAAGAGCCCGATTCCGCGCGATGGTGGCATCGAAGTCTTCTTGCGTAGTGAGGCCGATCACATAGGGATACCCGTGGCTGCCGGGGTCGAGCAAAGTCTTGAGTTGTTCGCCTAAGATCTGGGGACTGTGATCATCTGCCCGCTTCTCGAGGTTGTGGATTTCGTCAAACACGAGAATAAAGCGGTCGGCGTGGCGTCCCATGCGGTCCCGAATTTGCTTGAGAATTGTGTTGCCACCTCCCATGCCGTCATAGTGCTGGAGCAGGTTTGCGGTGTTAAAGTACACTACGGTTTTTCCCTGCAGCTCGGGATAATCGCCTCGCTCGATTGCCTCGACGAGCGACTTGATCACCTCTGTTTTGCCGATTCCTGAAGGCCCGATCAGGAGAGGGAATCGCTTTTTGGTTTGCGCCGAAATCAGCACCTTGGCGACGCGGTCCAGCGTGGGTTTACGCGCTTCGCCCACCTCGAGTGCCCCGTTGCGATATTCGCGGGTCCAGTTGTCGCCGCGGGGAAGATAGGTAGAAGGGGGGCGGATTTTTTCAAATATGAGGCTAAGTCCCGCAATTGACAGGAGGGCTCCTCCGACACATGCACCGGCCAATTCGGCTCCTAAGACGGGCAAGAGTATGGAGCTCAGGCTGCCAAAGGCGTAGAAGAGCGACATGAGTTTTGATTCTTTCATATTCGCATGCCACTCGTTTTTGGAGGGCTGGAAAAAACTTGCAATTCCAAATGCGTCGACGAAGTTCTCCAAGATGCCCATCATGTGGTCGATTGTGTTGGAGAGGCGCGTGCGGAGAGAGGGGGAGAGGTTGCGATTGTTTTGGGCCAAGTAGTGTTGGGCCTCTAAGAAGTGTCGTTGGGCTTCTGCAATCGCATCGACGCCGATAGCGCGTTGGAGAGGGGCGAGGGGAATTGTGCGGGTGAGGTGGGAGAGTTCTTTGAGAGGTTTGTCCGATTGCGCAATGGCGTCGAGGCGGTTCTCTAGCCACTCTCGGGTTAGGGGGGCTTGAATTGCGGAAACCATATGTAACGCCTCCATTAAATTGGGGGCGTATTATGGCACGGTCTCTCGTTAAATACGATATAATAAATACTTAATAATTATGGAGTTAAGATTTTGAGGTCTTGGGCCTCTTTCTTGAGCAGAGCATCTCCGGCAAAGGCCACTGTGGTCCCGTCGCCCGATAGGGTCGAGAGTGCCTTGCCAATATCCCCCGCCGTAAGATCGAGCAATTTGTGTCTAAAGGCGTTGCGCATCGCATACGTGCGTCCCGAGCGGAGCCAGCCGTAGGCGGTGATCGCTTTGCGGCCGGGGGAGACGGGCGCATCGAGCTTCTGGAGGCAGCCGAGCTTGGCCTCTTCGAGTTCGCGCGGCGAGAATTGGCCCCCCGCAATGGTCTTAAGCGCAGCTGCAAACGCCGCACGGGTGCGGGCGAGGTGGGGATCCCTGTAGGAATAGAAGTGGAACGTCCCCGCAGCGGGGGAGTAGCTCGCACCGCTGCCGTAGGCGCCGCCCTTCTCCCGCACTTCGCGGTGGAGGACGACGTTGTCGAGCAGTTCGGTTGCGGCGAGCAATGCGGGCGAAAAGGTGGGCGCCGTAAAGGCCCATGAGGTGAAGGCGACGGGGGAGGGGATTTGATAGCCCGAAGGAAGCGTTTTACTTAAGGGGTATTTCCCTTGCCACGCCGCAAGTGGGCGGGGCTTCAGCCGATCGGGGAGCCCGTAAAAGCCGTGCTTCTTCAGCTCCGCATACGCCGCCTCATCGCAGGAGAGGACAAGCGTGGGGTTGAGACCCGGCAACAGCCGCTCCACAAAGCTTGGGAGAGCGGGGAGTTGCTTGTCCCACTGACGCGCTGCATGAAAATAGGGCAAACCGCTCCACGCATTGGAGATTTTAGAGGGAGATGTGAGGTTCGAGAGCGACGACTGGATCGCGTATCCCATGGCCGATTGGGCCAGGCGAGTCTGCAACTCGGTCAACTGCTCGGAGAGCAGTTCATGTACCCGCTCCTTGTCGGAAAAGTTCGATGAGGTGGCAAAATCGCCGAGCAGCGCCATCAGCGAGCTGCTATTGCGGCGCAGGGCCGCTCCGCGCACGCCCAACGTGGGATGCGTTTGCTCCGGATTGTCGTGGGCAATGTGCAGCGCCAAACTGCCCTCGAGATCGCCGAGGGTCGCCTGTTGCAGCTGGAGAGTCTCTTCGTAGCTGCGCCCCGCGCTGCCCATCTCAGTGAGGAGGCGGCTCACCATGGCAACCAAGGGCAATTCCGCTTCGCTTACGTGGGGCAAATCAAACATCAGGTCGGCGTAGACAATCCCATTGGTAAAGCACGGGTGGTGGTACACTGTCAGCCCGCCCACCTGCTCTTTGTGCAGCGCATAGTCGCGCGCATCGCGGGGCACCTCTTTCAGGGAGAGATGCGGCAAACAATCGAGCGACTGATGCGCCGACGCCTCTTGGTAGGCGAGCAGCTCGTTCGATTCGCGCTCAATCCGCTCTTTCAATTGCGGCGTCAGCGGAATTGCATCGATGCGGGCCCGCTCCTCCAACGCCTCTTCCGCCTCCAGCTTGGGATCGGGGAGCATCGTCACCCGCACGCGGTGTGGATTGTCGAGCAGATACTTGCGAATGAGCGCGGGGAGATTCAATTCCCGCCTCAACTGCTCGAACGCCTTGTGGATTTGGAGCCCAGCCGAAGAAGGGGCGCCGTGTTGCTTGAGCAGCGCAGAGCGGAAAAACAGCGTCAAGCCAAAGGGCATCCCCTCGCCGCGCACCTCGCTTCGCTCAAACTCGAGTTGGTGCAGCGCCGCCTCCACCTCCGCTTTTTGGGGCGGATGCGCAGCCAAACGCTCCAACTCGCGCAAGATCAGCGCCTCGATCTTCGGCGCATCGGCCGCCTTGCACCCCTTGCACACCAGCGCATAGGGCAGCTCGCTGATCTCGGTATCGAAATGGGAATCCACCTGCTTCATCAGCTTCGACTTCATCAGCGCTTTCTTCAGCGGCGATCCGTCGTGGTCCATCAGCACCGAGTCGAGCACATTCAGCGCCAGCGCCTCCTCCACCTGGGCAATCGACGTCGTCAACCACCCAAAAGCCACGACCGCTTCCGCTTCAGCGGTCGCGGGGAAGCGCGCCGTCGCCTCCACCGGCGCGTGGAACCGCTTCTGCAAGGGCAGGGGGGGCAACGGCTGCAAGTGCTGCGCCTTTTCCAACACCCGTTCCGCAAGATAATCTAAGTGGCGCGCGAGCGGGATATTGCCGTAGAAGAAAAACACACAGCGCGAGGGGTGGTAAAACGTCTTGTGGAAATCCTGCAGCTCCTCGTGCGTCAATTGCGGGATTACCTTGGGATCGCCTCCCGAGTCAAACGCGTAGGGCAAATCGGGCATCAAGTTCCCCAATAGCGCGTGCCAAAGTCGATCGTCGAGCGAGTTATGGGCGCCCTTCATCTCGTTGTAGACCACGCCGTCGATCTTCAACTTCTCGCCGTCCAGCGACAGCCGATGCCCCTCTTGCAAGAAGCTCAACCGATCCAACTTCGGGTGGAATACCGCATCCAAATACACTTCCAACAAATTGTAAAAGTCCCGCTCCACCTGCGAGCTCGCCGGGTAGCAGGTAAAGTCCATCCCCGTCAGCGCATTCATGTACGTATTCAAACTTCTGCGCGTCATCGCGAAGAACGGATCTTTCACCGGAAACTTCTCCGACCCGCAGAGCACCGTGTGCTCCAGAATATGGGCCACTCCATTCGAGCTCGTCGGCAAGGTCTGGAAGCTTAAGCAGAACAGATTTTCGGGATCATCGGCCGCTACATGCATGACCCGAGCGCCGCTCGGCTCGTGGACGAGCTGAATCAGGGTGGCTTTCAGTTCCTCCAGGGGGAGGTACTGAACGATGCGGAAATTGCGATAGACTTGGTCAACAGCGGAAAGGGCATCCATAAGACGCCCTATCTTAAACTATTGGTACTGGTCGTAGCAACGCTTGAATTCGTGCCACAAGTAGTCGCACTCGCCGAGCAGGTAGGTGAGCTCATCGCGGTCGCGGCGAATCACATCGAGGCTCGCCTTCTTCTCAATGTCGTTGCGCAGCTTGAGCCACGCTTTATCTACTTTGCCCTGAAAAGTTTTAAAGGAACGGGCGTCGATTTTGCCCGCTTTTGCGCCTTTAGTTATCGCTTTTCTCATGCTCCACCCCTGTAATCTTAAATTAAACAAAAACCTATATATTATCAACAACTAATTTCAAATCGTTATTATTACTATAAAATGTTTGGTTGAAGGGAATTACGTCCACGAGATAGAGTGAGGTTTATGTATTAACCTTTGAGGACTCAATGAAAAAATTATTCGCATTTACATTGTTCAGCGCAGCACTGGTGTCGACAGGACTGCAAGCAGAAGATGGGGCTTCTGAGGAAGTGACTCAAGTTGAGGCACCTGCTGTAGAAGAGCCCGCTGCTGAAGAAGTAGCTGGTTAATTTCTTGGGGGGCCCATAAAGGGCCCCTTATGGGGATTACCAAACGAGGTTAGAGGAGGACTGATACTCAGTCACCCGTGTCTCGAAGAAGTTCTTTTCCTTGCCCAAGTCAATGGTCTCGGACATCCAGGGGAAGGGGTTCTTCGATTTGTAGATCGGCTTTAGGCCAATCCGCTCAAATCGTCTGTCTGCGATGAACTGCACGTAGTCGCGGAACATCGGCGCCGTCAGCCCCAAAATGCCCCTTGGTAGGCAATCTTCCGCGTACTGGATCTCCAGCTCGACCGCTTGCTTCATCGTCTCGACGATATGCTTTTGGAACGCAGGGCTCCACAGATGGGGGTTTTCCTCTTTCACGCCGTTGATCAGGTCAATCCCGAAGTTGAGGTGCACCGTCTCATCCCGTAAAATGTACTGGAACTGCTCGCCGATCCCCACCATCTTGTTTTGCCGTAAGAACGATAGGATCATGGCAAATCCGCTGTAGAAGAAGATCCCCTCCATGATGATGTAGTAACCGATCAAGTTCTCGAGGAACTTCTGTGCTCCTTCCGGCGTTGTGGTGGTAAAGCCCGGCTTTAAGATGTCGGAGGTGAGCGTCATCTCGAACTGATCCTTCGCGTGGATCGAGTTTACCTCGTTGTACATGTTGAACACCTCGCCCTGATTGAGATTGAGCGACTCGACGATGTACAAAAAGGTGTGCGTGTGGATTGCCTCTTCAAAGGATTGGCGCAGGAGGTACTGGCGGCACTCGGGGTTGGTGATGTGGCGGAAGATCGCGAGGACGATGTTGTTCCCGACGAGGCTCTCGGCCGTCGCGAAAAAGCCCAAGTTGCGCATGATGACGCGCCGCTCATCACTGCTTAATTTATCGGACTTCCAGAGCTCGATGTCTTTGCCCATCGGCACTTCTGACGGCATCCATTGGTTGGCGCATCCATTCAAATAGTGTTCCCAGGCCCACTTGTATTTCAGCGGCATGAGCTGATTGACATCCACCGCATGGCAGTTAATCAACCGCTTGTTGTCCACATTAATTCGCTTATCTTGTCCCGCTACAGTCATGATCGGTTTGTCCCTGAATAAGTTAGATGATGTGTTGTGTGTTTGATATTTGAGAGTGGGCCCCCATAGGCGTCGGGGCTCCGCCCCCGCAGCCCCTTGAGCTCATCCGACTGCGCCAAATCGATCCTCATCGGGGGGGCTGTGTATAACACAGCTCCCCCAGCTCTGTCGGATCGATTTTGCATTGTCGGCCTGAGCCATCGGCTGCTCCGCGGGGAAGGGCTGCGCCCTTCCACCCGTCGCAGAGCTCGGCCCCCTTCGGGGTCCCGCAGTCGGGGCTCCGCCCCCGCTGCCCCTATGCGCCATGGTATCATTGCCGGCTACTCACAAGGGTGTTCGAGGCCTGCAATTTGCCTCTTGTATCATGAGAAGTAAAGCCACCGATTATTGCGACGCGTGTGCAGTCTAAAGGATCCACGTAAACGGCAACATATAACTCGTGACCCTCCATTTGAGAGAAAACGGGGAAGATCTCTGGGATTACACGTCCTATTACATCCAGGCAAAAGTAGCTCACGCCAAATCCTTCAACGGGTAGGTCGGTACGAGTAGCAGGGATCTGTCCACGCCATACTATAGCGGGGGATTGCCCCAACGAAACAGCCGCTTGTGCGTCTAACAGTGTTGGATAAATGTAACTATCGGATAAGTCGAGGCCTTGATAAGAGGCTTTCGGGGGGCGTTGTTTGTAGTGGGAGATTCGTTGATTGATATCAATCATAAGATACTCTTATTAATTATTACTGGCAGCTTTCGCAGGAGCCGTCGAGGGGGCAGGCCTTGGGGGCTTGCTCTTCGACGCGCTCGACGGTGAGGTCTGAGGAGGCCGACTTGTTCTTCATCCAGCGGGGTTGCATGCCGCGCTTGTTGATGTCCATGGTCGACTTCTCGATTTGGGTCGCAGCTAAGGTGCGGAGGTAATAGGTCGTCTTGAGGCCCTTTTCCCACGCGGAGAGGTACATCTGGTGCAACTTCTTGCCGCTCGGCTCCGCCAGGTAGAGGTTGAGCGATTGGCCCATGTCGATCCACTTCTGCCGACGGGCGCCGCACTCGAGAACCCACTCGGGCTCGATCTCAAACGCAGTCAGGAAGAGCTGTTTGAGGTCTTCGGGGATCCGCTCGATTTCGCGGATGGAGCCGTCGAAGTACTTCAGGTCGTCGATCATCTCCGCATCCCACAGGTTCCGCTCTTTGAGCTTAGTGACGAGATAGGGGTTGATGATCGTAAATTCTCCGGAGAGGTTTGACTTCACGAAGAGGTGCTTGTAGATCGGCTCGATCGAGGGGATGGCCCCGGTGATGTTGCCGATGGTGGCAGTGGGGGCGATCGCCATGGTGTTGGAGTTGCGCATCCCGTGTTTTTTCACAGCGGCGCGCACTTTCGACCAATCCATGGAGGCCGAGCGGTCGACATCTACTTTGATGCCGCGCTCTTGCTCGAGGAGGTCGATTGTGTCGAGGGGGAGGAGGCCGCGGTCCCACTTGGAGCCTTTGTAGGAGGGGTAGGTGCCCCGCTCCTGCGCAAGCTCGGTGGAGGCGAGGATCGCATAGTAGGAGATCATCTCCATCGAGCGATCGGCAAACTCGACCGCTGCGTGGGAGGCATGCGAGAGGTTGAGCTCGTAGAGGGCGTCCTGGAAGCCCATGATCCCCATCCCGACGGGGCGGTGCTTGAGGTTGGCGTTGCGCGCTTCAGGGGTGGGGTAGTAGTTGATGTCGATCACGTTGTCGAGCATCCGGATCGCGGTGCGGATGGTGCTGGCGAGTTGGGTCTCGTCGAGCTTGCCATTCTTGATGTGGATCGGGAGGTTGATCGAGCCGAGGTTGCATACCGCCGTTTCATCTTTGGAGGTGTTGAGCAGGATCTCGGTGCAGAGGTTGGAGGAGTGGACGACGCCCACGTGGTCTTGGGGGGAGCGGATGTTGGAGGGATCCTTGAAGGTGATCCAAGGATGGCCAGTCTCAAAGAGCATGCTGAGCATTTTGCGCCACAGCTGGAGCGCTTCCATCCGCTTGAAGAGCTTGTGCTTCCCTTCGTCGACGAGTTTTTCGTAGTGGGTGTACCGCTTCTCAAACGCCGCGCCGTAGAGATCGTGCAGGTCGGGGACGTCGTTGGGGGAAAAGAGGGTCCACATGCCCCCTTCGCGCACCCGCTTCATGAAGAGGTCGGGGATCCAGTTGGCGGTATTCATGTCGTGCGTGCGGCGCCGCTCGTCGCCGGTATTTTTGCGCAGCTCGAGGAAGTCCTCGATGTCGAGGTGCCATGTCTCCAAATAGGCGCACATCGCCCCCTTGCGCTTGCCGCCGTTGTGGGCGAGGGCAGAGGTGGTCATGTACGACTCGTCGCCTTCGACTTTTAAGTCGTAGACAAACGGGGTTGCGGGGATCGACTCAACGGAGCGGACGCGGGTGTAAAGCTTGTTGTCGACGATCAGCCAATTCTGTTTGGTGACCGCTTTACAGCCGAGGCGCTGTGCAAGCGCAGGGAATGCAGGGATCCGCAGCTTGTAGCTCCGATCTTTGTGGAGTTTGCCGGCAGTGGGGATGCCGAGGCGGAGCGCTTGGTAGCGGAAGCCCTCGACAAGCGGCTGCGAGGTATTGGTGAAGGTGATCTCCTTGTCGCGGGAGATATTGCCATCGGTCTCGATCAGCCCTTGCAGGAGCGCGAGGGTTTGAGCGGGGGGCAGGTGCGAGAGGCGCGGCGCGATGTGCTTGCGCCCTTGTGCATCGTAGAGGTCGTCTCGGTCAAAGGGGAGCGTGGGAGCGCCACTGCCGACGATGCGGCCGGTCGTGCCGTCGCGGACGGCGCCGCGCCCGGCGGCCCAATGGATTTGGACATACGAGGTACCGCGGCCCGTTTCCCAGGTGTGGATGCCCCGCGTTTCGAGGTACTCGCGGACGAAGGTGAGGTGGGTGTCGACCGACGGATTGCCCGAGACGCCCCATTGAGCGCCTTCTTTGGAGTTGTGGCCGTCCCCGAGGAGGATGCCGTAGAGGCGCGCATCTTCTTCGGTAAAGTCAGCGACAGGAACGACTTCTTGCGGGATCACTTGGGCGATGTAATCGCCGCGCTTGAGGCGGCCGGCATCGACCCACTCAGGATTGATTTTCCCTTTTTGAATGGCATAGAAGGGGTGTCCGTCGGTGACCGAGAGGGGAGCAAGCGCGTGCTTCAGCTGGAGGCGCACCATCGGGCCGGTTTGGTTGTAAGCAAATTTTTCAGTGACCTCGCGGTAGGTGCCGCTGATCCCGAGGACGAGATCGCCCACTTGGATGTCGGAGATTGCCTTGATCCCTAAGGAGGTGGGGATCGAAGTGTCGGGGGCAAAGCATTGGTTGACTGCGACGGCGGTGTCGTTGGCCACTTTGAGGAACGGGATGACCCCTTGCGAGGTGCCGTTTGTCCCCTTGATGTGGGCGCCGGTGGCGCGGACGTTGCTCCAGTCATTGCCGATCCCGCCTGCCCACTTGGAGAGCTGCGCGTCGTCGGAGACGACCTTGAAGATATGGCCGAGGTCGTCCATCACGGTGGAGAGGTAGCAGGAAGAAAGCTGTGAGTGCGCTGTCCCCGAGTTAAAGAGGGTGGGAGTGGAGGAGGTGAAGTAAAATTGGGAGAGGAGATTGTAGAACTCGATCGCCCGCTTGTGCTTTTGCTCCCCTTCGCCGAGCGCAAGGCCCATGGCGACCCGCATCCAGAAAATTTGGGGCGTCTCGAGGCGCCGCTCGTGGCTGTGGATAAAGTAGCGGTCGTAGAGCGTTTGGAGCCCTAAGTATTGGAAGAGGTCGTCCCGGTCGAGCTTCATCGCAGCGGCGAGCTCGTCGAGGTCGTAGTCGAGTAGGTGAGGGCTGAGGCGGTCGACGGCAATCGCCTGCTTGATGTAGCGCTTAAAGTATTGGCGGTGCGCCTTTTGCAGCGTACTATCGGAGGCGGGGAGGCCAAGCGTCTCGCGGTAGAGGACGTCGAGGAGCAGGCGCGAGGCAACGGTGGAGTAGGCAGGATCAGTTTCGATCTTCGACTTGGCGGCGAAGATGTGGGCGAGATTCACCTCGTGCTCTTTCATCCCTTCGTAGAACTGAGAGATTGCCGATTCGACGAGCTCGTCGACGGAGACAGTGGTGAGGCCGCGGCAGGCATAGTCGAATTTGCTCCGGATCATCAGCTCGTTGAGCTTCATCCGGCCGCCATCGGCCGTTGCGATCTCAAATTCGCGGATCGGCGCATTCTCATCGGCGGGGACAGAGGGAGTGAGGGTGTGTTGTTTCTCTTTGTCGGCGCGGTAGAGGATAAAGCTCTTGGCCACATCGAAAAACTTCTCCGTCATCAGCTCCCGCTCGATCCGGTCTTCCACCATGTCGATGTAGAGGATATCGCCCTTTGAGGAGAGTTCGGAAAGCTCGGCGACGATGCGCTGGGTGAGGAGGTTGACGGCGCCCACCACTTCATCGGGCGTTTGCTCTTCGATCTTGCGCGCTCTGCGGAACGAGCGCTCGATGGAAGAGGCGATTCGCATCGGATTGAAGCGGGCAGGCGTCGTTTTATCGCGGCGGTAGATCTTCAGCTGGGTGAGCTGCGTCTCGCGGGTCGCCTTCCGATTGTCGCGGTAGACGATGTAATCGCGCGCCACGTCATGATGCCCGTTTTTCATGAGCGCCACTTCCACCACGTCTTGAATGCCCTCAACGGTTAGCGAGGCACCCTTGGTCGCAAGGGTGAGCACCTGCTTCACCACGAGATCGGTGATCTGGTTCACCGACTCCTGATGGTCCTTCTCGAGGACCTCCACCTTCTTCGTATCGCGGAACGCCGCCTCAATCGCCTTGAAGATCCGGTCGCGCTTAAAGGGAACCAGTGTTCCGTTGCGCTTGACGACCGTAAATTGAGTCTCTTTTTCCTTGCTTCCCTTTTTTTTCACAGGGGGAGTGAGGGCATCGAGCAAAGAGGGAGTGGTGTCGGGTGTTTTTTTCATGCTACTACCAGATGTTGTAGGTTATCTCGCCTTACTCACACTATATATTGTGGTCGCCTGTTTCGTGTCCAGATTTATTTTTGGATTCCTTAACTGCTTTGGCGAGAAGGTTGAGGGCGATCTTGAAGGTATCAAATTGGTTTGTTTTTTGGTACCATCCAAACTGATATGAAGAGATCGATAATTGTCCCCAATGCGATCACGGCATTTGGCCTTGCGTGCGGCCTTTTTGTGATCTTCAAAGTGAACATGTTACAGCCGGGTGCGGGCAACTTTGAAGTGGTGCACACATCGGCGCTGCTCCTTCTCGTTGCGGCTCTTGCGGACTTCATCGACGGCGCCATTGCGCGCGCGATCAAAGCGGAGAGCGAGTTTGGCTTTGTTTTCGACACCCTTGCCGATTCTATTTCCTTCGGCGTCGCGCCCTCCGTCCTCCTGCTCAAAGCGCTTTCGCTTGAGCACGGCACGTTTCTCTCGTTCTTTGCTGCGACCGGCGCGATGGTCTATTCGCTCTGTGGCGTCCTGCGCCTCGTTCGGTTCAACGTGAAGACGGTGGAAGCGCGCGGCAACGCCGAATTGGAGATGGCGCAGAAGAAGCATTTTACAGGTCTTCCCATTCCCGCCGCTGCTGCTGCGGCGCTCTCGGCGAACCTCCTTTTCCTCGATCCTACGCTGACCCAGTACCTCGCCTTTCCCCTCACTGTGAAGGCGGAAGTGCTCTCCTCCGTCATGCTCTTCCTCGCCTACCTGATGGTATGTCGGCTGAAGTTTCCCTCGCTCAAAGTATTGCAGTTTCGGGTGTCCACGTTTGAGAAGGTGCTGTTCACCATGGTGGGGACAGTTGCCGTTCTCTATGGGGTGCTCTACTGGTTTCCACTCACGCTGGCAAGCCTCTCATGGAGCTACATCGCCATCTCGCTCATTCTCGCGCTGATCCGCTTCATCGCCGGCAAGAAATCGAAAACCCTCATGGAATTCGAGCCCGACGAAGAGGATTTTGAGGAGGGAGAGGAGTAGGGAGTGCAGAAATTAGAGTTTGCCTGCTGGGATTTCAGCGGGGGGACTGTACTCAAGTGGGCGGCGGACTACGAGGTTGCCGCCAGCGTCGTAGATTTCTTCAGGGAAGAGAGAAGTTGCGATATGGGTGAGGTTGATGGTTTTATGGTCATCGCAAGCTTGGAGTAACTCTGAGCTATGGCGATAATTAAACGGGGAGAAAACAGACACTTTCTTGTGGGAGAAGTTTTCCTTCACTTTGCGCACGGCTGGCGCTAAATCCGAATCGCGTGTGAGGAGAAATGCGTGATCGTAGCGGTCTTTGTAAGCCAAGTCAAGCAAGGCTAGCGCAATATTTACGTCTGTTTCTTTTTCTTCATGACTAATCCACTCGGTGCTGCACTTCAAACATCGTTTGGGTTTATTTTTGAATTGCCC
The DNA here is from genome assembly GCA_964351415.1 of uncultured bacterium. GTDB lineage: Bacteria > Chlamydiota > Chlamydiia > Chlamydiales > SM23-39 > CAYGOG01. The sequence goes on from CAYGOG010000003.1 coordinate 14,675, forward strand.
CATGACGGGGGTTACGCCATGAGCCGAGAGCGCCTTGATATACTGCCGATGTCGATAGTAGGAATCTTGTTTCCAGGTGGGGTACGCAGAGAAGAAGAGGATCTGCGTGATGATTTGCGATTGAGATCGAGTGAGCCGACTGAATAGGCGTTGTAAGTCCAGCCATTTTAAATGGGGCTGGTTTAAAGCGCTCAATGCGTGATACATGTTGAATCCATCTACGAAGCAGATGATTCGCTCTCGATGCATCGACTCGCTCCAAAAAAAAACCACGGATACGGAATCCGTGGCGGCCACATAGCCGAACTACGTGGGATGCTTATACCCTAATGTATAACAGAGCGCGCGCAGGTTAGCAATAGCATTCTAGAAATCTCTGCGCTATAGTGATGGGCATGATTTACCTCTCCCTTCTCTTATCTGTTGGTGCGATTGTGTTGCTGCTGTGGATGCGCAGGTCGTTGGAGCAGAGCTTCAAGGCGCTGTCGTATGAGCTATTGGAGCGCAATAGCCGATCGTTTTTGGATGCAGCCAAAGAACAGATGGCGCCGCTGCAGGAGTCTCTGAAGGCGTTCGACCAGGAGACGCGAAAGTTGGAGGCGAAGCGAGAGGGCGCCTATGTGAGCTTGGGGCGCCAGATCGAACTGTTGGGCAAAGAGGCGGGGCAATTGGCGAGCGCCTTGAAGGCGCCCAAGACACAGGGCTCTTGGGGCCAGATGTCGCTCAAGCGCTGTGTGGAAGTGGCGGGATTGACGCAGGGCATCGACTTCGACGAGCAGGTGACGCTGAAAGAGGGCGAGCGGGTGCTCAGGCCCGATTTGGTCGTGCATTTGCCGGGCAATCGGAGCTTGGTCGTCGATGCCAAGGCGCCGCTCGATGCCTATTTGGGCGCGCTCGGGACCGTGCACGCGGCGAGCTTGCGCAAGCATGTGAAGGACTTGATCGGAAGAGATTATGGCAAGGCGCTGCCATCGGCTCCCGACTTTACCATTTTGTTCTTGCCGCTGGAGGGGATGATGAGCATGGCGCTCGAACAGGATCCGATGTTGCTGGATTACGCGGCCGAGGCGCGGGTGATTGTGGCGACGCCGATGACGCTAGTGGCGATTTTACGGGCGGTGGCCTATTCGTGGCGGCAGGAGAAGTTCAACGAAGAGGCTAGGGAAATTCTGCAGCTGGGGCGCGAATTGTCGGATCGGTTTGGGACGTTTAGCGAGCATTGGAGCAAAGTGGGGAGGTTGCTGAATCAGACGGTAGATGCATACAATGTGGCGCTCTCGAGCTGGGATAGCCGGTTGTTTGTCACCGTGCGCAAACTCCACGAGACGGGCGATAAGGCGGCCCCGGCAGCGGTAACGGTACGCGCTAAAGAGTGACCTTGTTGCGTAATTCGGTTTTGCGTGCAATTTATTGGTTGTCAATGAGTTAAAACCACAGAGAGCACGGAGGACACAGAGAAACCAAACAGGCTCTCATCTGTAGACCAAGCGTGGGTTGCTTCGCTCTAAACCGAGATTACTCGATTGAGAGCGCAAAGTACGCGGGGAAGGCAAAGTGGTGATTGGGTCGCGGTGCGGCCATGATGGTCACCTCTTTCCCTTCGTACTTGGAGAGATCCACTTTTGTGCTGTAGAGGTAGGCGAGGGGAGCGTCGGGCCCACGGAGTAGATAGTCGCCCGGCTTATCCTTTAGCGTATGGTCGTAGCGCTCCAGGCGGCCTGTGAGAGGCGTTGCGTTCGCCTGTTGATCGGAATAGTAATCATCCATCTTTTTGCCTGCATGGAAAGCAGACCAGCTGATGTAGAGCGATTCTTCGATATTGTCCCAATGGGGAAGCGAGCCGGAGGCGAGTTGATGCGAGATCTTGCGCCGCTCAAAGAGGGCGGGATCGGGCTGTCCCGAGAAGAGCGATTGGGCATCCGCGCGGTGTTTCGCGATGAGCTCCTCTTTTGCCACGGCAGTCAACTCAGCTTTTGCCTCGAGATAACCGATCTTTTTCTGGAGGTACGTCTCTTTCAAAAGGGCAAGGCCTTCTTTGGCCTGCTCGACTGACTTGGGAAAGTCGTGGAAATTTTTAATCACGGCTTGGAATTGCTCGGAGGCGAGCTCGGGATTCATCTCTTCGTACCCTTTCTGGCATTCCGCTTCAGCAGAGAGGAAGGCGGCGGAGAGGAGCGCTTCTACTTCGGTTTTGCGTCGATCCATGGTGGCGAGGAAGTCGGGGCCGCCCGCTTGGGCTATGTACTCTTTGGAAACGTAGAATCGGGTGGAGGTGGGGGGCGTAATCGACATCCACTTGTGGTTGACGGGGCATACTTCGCCGACCACGCGGTCGCCCGCCTGCAGTTGGCCGATGATGGCGGCGTCGACACTCGGCTCGAGGCGCACATTGACTCGGTTTGCCTCAATCACGTTGTCGAGGACGTAGCTGCGGAAGATGTAGGCCTTGACGCCGGAGGGAGGCTGCACCATGTAGAAGTCGCCCACCTCGCCGAGGACGAGGAGGAGGTCGTCTTTGCCCACTTGTCGGACGACGGGGGCCTCGAGGTCGGCTTTCGCGCGGATCCGCACCTTGTTGGCGGTAATGCGGCCCGTAAAGGGCTTAAAGCTCTCCGCTTTGGTCTGGGGCGCCGCGGGAAGTTGGGCTATGGCAGAGGTGGTGAAGAGGAGTGCAAGGGAAAGTCTGTTAAGCATTGCATACGCCTTTTTTCCCCATGGTAGAGATGTATAGTAGAATTTTTCAAGATATACCGCTATTAGCTGAAAAATAACCTGTTGGGCTAGCGCGAAAACTCTCGCGGTTCAACGATCGCAAAGAGCTCTGTATTAATTTAATACAGCGCTCTTTGCGATCGTTGAACCCCGAGGTTTTGGCGCCGCCCAACAGGCTATTTTTCAGCTAATAGCGGTAATATTATGTATTCAAGACTGCTTTGATGTGCTCGCAGTGCTTTTGCCCGCAGGTGCAGCCCAGCGGCGTGCCGAGAAAGACGGAGTAATGTTCAGACGCGTCAAGCGGATTGGTTACGTCGTAGAGCTTGTCAGAGGTTTGCTGGATGATCCAGTCGCGGAAGACCAGCTCTTCGTCGGCCACGAGGGGCTCTTCTGTGGGAAGGAGGGAGCGGGCCACTTGGCAGTAGGGGCAGTTGCAAGCATCGACCGGCTTGAGAAGGGTGTCGAGCGAGTCGAGGTTGAGCGATTTGAGCATGTCGGCCAATTTCGCCATAAACTCAGGCGGCAGGAGGGGTGAGTCGGCGAGCGCAGGGTTGTGCTCGAGCGATTGGGGAAACCCGTCGAGGGTCGGTAGGATGGGTTTCGAGGAGTAGGTGGCGTGGGCCTGGAAGATCGCCTCGATCTGGGCGCGATCGAGGTTGGGGATGGTCGCGCGGACACCTGTGGTCAGGTGTATGACGAGAATGGGACGTCCTTGATTTTGAGTGACATAGATAGAAGATATGCTCTTCCATGTCGCCGAGATAAAGGGAGGAATGGAAAGGAGTTCCGGTGTGATCTTCATGTATCTATTATTATACGAAATGGCGGGTCAGCAGTCAACGGCGTTTTAGCAGTCTCGACGGCTGAGTGCTCGGCCAACTCTTTTCTTGAATTTTAAGGCTTTGTGGGCTAATAAGTTGGGCAAAACGGCTTGATTTATCGGGGAGGCGCCCCTATAAGGGGATTTTTAGAACCTAGAGGTCCCCGAATGAATGTGGCGCATTTGGCCCATCGAATCGAAAGTCAAGGTAAAGCTGTGGCGCGAAAAACGTTTGTCATCGACACCAATGTCCTGGTCCACGACCCGGCTGCAATTCAGAAGTTTAAAGACAACGATGTGGTGATCCCGTTGGGGGTGCTCGAAGAGCTCGAGGGGCTCAAGCGGCACGGCGACGAGGTGGGGAAAAATGCGCGCGATGTGATTCGATATATCGACTCGTTGCGCGAACACAAGTCGGGCGATTTTAAGGTGGGGGTCACGATCCCGGAAGGGCCCAAAGTGCGCATCCATCTCGACACCAAGTCGGAGAAGATCGAGGGGTTTCCCCTTGTTCTCGATCGGGGGAGCAATAAGCTCTTGCTGGTGGCGCATCAATTGCGCAAGCAGGGGGAGACGGCGGTGATTGTCTCGAAGGACTTTGTCACCCGCGTGAAGGCCGAGGCGCTGAATCTCGAAGCGGAAGACTATGAGAACCTGAAGGTCTCCTATGAGGGGATGTATAAGGGCTTGCGCCGCATCGACGCGTTGAAACGGGATATCGACCAATTTTACAAGGATGGCTTTCTCGTCTTGCCCGACGAGGCATTCCGTCCGAATGAGTATGTGGTGATGACGTCGGCCGAAAATTCGTCTGCCGTCGCCAAGTACAACTCGAAGACTAAGCGGTTGGAGCCGTTATTGCCCATTCCGAAAGATATCTGGGGCATTGTACCGCTCAATGTGGAGCAAAAATGTGCGATCGACATGCTGCTCCGCGACGACATTCAGCTCATTACGCTGGTGGGGCCTGCGGGTACCGGCAAGACGCTGCTGGCGCTTGCGTGCGGGATGCGCAAGGTGTTTGACGAGGCGTCCTATAGCCGGATCCTCGTGTCGCGGCCCATTGTACCGCTGGGGAAAGACATCGGTTATCTGCCCGGCACGAAAGAGGAAAAGCTGTCGCACTGGATGCAGCCCATTTTCGACAATTTGGAGTTTCTCTGCGGCGTGACGAGCGGCGAGGGGAATGGGAAAGCGACCCTCGAGTTTATCATGGAGAGTCGGAAGATCGAGATGGAAGCGGTGACCTACATCCGCGGCCGCTCGCTCCCCAAGATGTACATGATCATCGACGAGGCGCAAAACTTAACGCCGCATGAGATCAAGACGGTGATCTCGCGCGCTGGCAAAGGGACGAAGGTGATCTTGACAGGCGACCCGACGCAGATCGACAATCCCTATCTCGACAAGGATTCCAACGGACTCACCTTTACGGTGGGCAAGTTTAAATCGCAGCGGATCTACGGGCACATGTTCCTCGAGCGCACAGAGCGCTCAGAGCTGGCCTCGATCGCGGCAGACATTTTATAAGGTGATGAGATGAACGACATTCAGTGGTTTGCAACATTCTTCGGGCGGATTTTCGTCGGGGGATTCTTCGTGTGGTTAGCGGTGATGATGCTCCGCGACCGCAAGGGGATGCTGGAGTTTTTGAAGAGTAAAAAAGTGCCTTGGCTCAACATCGTCTACCCAGCGGCGATCGCGCTGCAGCTCCTCGGGGGCGCGCTGTTGATTCTCGGGATGCAGATGCGCTTGGGAGCCTTGCTCCTGTTGGCGTACAACATCCCTGAAATGCTCATGTTGCACGATTTTTGGAAGCACAAGGGGTCCGATCGGCACCGCGAGATGCTCTATTTTATGAAGGACGTGGCCATCTGCGGGGGCCTGCTCTTCATCCTTGCATTGGCTTGATACCGCTATTAGCCCAAAAGGCTACTTTTCAGCTAATAGCGGTATAAGCGGATTGAGTGTCGAGAGGAAGGATTCGAGGGGCATGCACAAGATGCCCTTCTCTTTGTATTGTCGGTTCCCTCGATAGAGGAGGATCGGCGTTGCTTCCGGATAATCTTCGCAAAAATGTTCCAGTCCCTTGAGATCTCCTGGGTTCACGGTAGTTCCATTTTTGACCTCAATTGCGAGAAATAGCTCGGGGCCGGTTACGACAAAGTCGACTTCGAGCCCTGACGAGGTGCGCCAAAAGTGAAGCTGGTGTTGGGCTGTTTGAGCCTGTACCCAAGCATGTAGGTGTTGTCCTACGAGCCCTTCGAGGGCGGGGCCCTCAGACTCTTCAATCGGATCTCCTAAATGTAGGGGACGAACCGAGCGGTAGACTCCTGCATCGAAGAAATAAAACTTTATGTGGGATGAGAGTTGTCTCTTGGCGCGTCGCGTATAGACCGAGAGCCGAAAGGAGAGAAGGAGGTCTTCGAGAATTTGCAGATAGACTTCAACTGTTTTGCGCGACACATGGCACTCGCGCGAAATATTGGAGAGGTTGAGTATTGAACCATGAGAAAAACTCATCGTCTCAAGAAATCGAGCAAAATCGCCCACATTGCGGACGAGCCCTTCTGCTTGTACTTCTTCCTTTAGATAAATGCCGACATAGGCGCGCAGCGTCTCTGCGGGTTCGGCGGAGTCGAGGACGATCGGGAGCATTCCCAATCGCAAGTTTTTTTTCAGATCAAATGCATCGCCCAGTTCCGCAGCATAGAAAGGGGGCATGTATTTTAACAGAGCACGTCCGCCGAGGAGGTTGATCCCTTGTCGCTTTAATTTGCGCGCGCTGGAGCCGGTGAGAATAAACTGATATCCCGTCTTCCTCTCGATCATCCGGTGGGCCACATTGAGAAGGTCGGGTACTTTTTGCACTTCGTCGATCACGACCGTTTTCTTGCTTGGGGCCTGATCGAGGAGCGCCTCTAGGTGTTCAGGAGAGGCGGCAAAGATCCGAAAGAGTTCCGGGTCATTGAGGTCGACCCAATAGGCATCGGGATAATGGACTTTCAGCCAAGTCGATTTGCCTGTTCCGCGGGGGCCGAAGAGGAAATAGGACCCTTGAGGGGGGGTAAAGAACCGATTGTGCTTCATGCTACCTATTATGCCAATTTTGGACTTAAAATGGCAACTTAGGTAGCAATTATCATAACCCGTTGAGCTTGAGGAAGGCTCGCTCCACTTGGCCCACGGGGATCAGGTGTTGCCACTTGCGGTCGCGCAGGCGGAAGCCCCGGATGTTGGGGATGAGGTTGGAGGGGGCGATGTACCGCCCCGGTGCATAGGAGGGCGCCCAGAGCTTGCCCAGCGAGTAGCGGCGGCCCACGGTAACTGTGGGGATGTTCAGGAATGAGGCCAGGTGCCCCACCCCTGAATCGTTGCCGATGAACGATCCCGACTCATAGAGTTCGACCGCCAGATCGTGCAAAGAGCTGAAAATGCCCCGTGTGGCAAAGGGGATTTGCGGCCATTCGACTTCGCCTAAATAGAAGATCGGCTCGTACCCGCGCTTGGCAAGCCGGTCGGCCAGGCGCAGAAAGCTCTCCCGCAGCCAATTTTTCCCCTCGCGCGAGCTCGTGGGGTGAATGGCAATTCGGTTGGGGTATCTGCGATGGATAAGGGGAATCGGGGGAGTCAAGCCATTGTGGATTGTGGAGTGGGGGAGGCCCAGGAGCTGTGTGGTCATCCGCTGCAGATTGTGGGCGACCGGCTTGCTGGGATCGATCTCCGAATCGGCGTAATAGGGCTCGGAGCGGATGTTGCGCGAGGGGTAGAGGTAGATCAGCTTTACCCGGTCGGGGCAGCGGGCTTTGCCCTGGCGCACAAGTTCGTGGAAAAAGGGCGATTCGCGGTGATCGTAGATAAAAAAATAGTTGTACTGGTCGAGGAGAGCGGGGATGGCATCGAGCGAAGGGTAGGGGAGGAGGGGGAGATG
>CAYGOG010000004.1:0-21194 GCA_964351415.1 uncultured bacterium
ACTCCCACCCGCCCCCGCACTCTCTACGGCGCCGCCAAACTCTCCCTCGGTCTCCTCACCGAAGCGCTCGCACGCCGCTACCACCGCTCTGCCGCCCACGCGCGCCTCTTCTATCTCTACGGACCCGAAGAGTCGCCGCAACGGCTCATCGGCGGCGCCCTACAAGCCTTTCGCGACAAGCGCCCCTTCCCCACCACAACTGGCCTTCAAAAACGGGATTACCTTCCCGTCGCTCAAGTCGCCGACGCCCTCGCCGCGCTTCTCGACTCCGCAGTCGAAGGTCCCTGCAACATCGGGTCCGGCACCTCCCTCTCCATCCGCGACCTCCTCCTCCAAATCGCCGCACCCCTCCAAGCATCGCAATTCATTCAATGGGGCGCGAAAGAGCGCCCCTCAGACGACCCAGACGATCTCATCGCCGACATTCAGCGCTTGACGCACGAAGTGGGATGGCGGCCCGTAAACCGCTCAATCTGATTCTGCTCCCACTGCAACCGCTCATTCCAGTCGAGCCAAAAGTTGCGCGCCCTGATTTGCATGCGCCGTTTTTTCAAAAACTTAAGTACAAAACTGAATCCAGGCGGAATCGCCTGAGCCAACAGTAAAATGCACTTCTTTTTTTCGTCCTGGCCCACCTTGAGATATTCCTGCCGGGCGATCTTAAGCCCCTCTGACCTTGCCCTCTACCACCTCACGGACCACCAATGAGGGATTCCCTTCCTCACCACCGAATTGCTCTCTCCTAACGCCGTCCTTGCCAAGCACAACTGGCCGGATACCAGTGCCAGAAAAAACGCAAATTTGTGTCTACAAAATTAGGGACAGTACAGCATTATCGTGTAGGTACGTCCACCAATGTAGATACGTTTGTGTTTGGAAAGAGCGAATCGCCCGCTTCACAAGCTCAGGTCGCCGATAGGTTGGAATAATTGTCGTAATCACGGGTATTAATTATGCAAAAACGACCATTGATCGGCTACTGGGGCCCTCGCTTCGGCGTCTTCTTTCTCGTTTTATTTCCCCGCGCTGGTTTTCTCGTAGAAAACCTTCCCATTACAATCGGATACCTCTTCATTTGCGCAGTTGGCCTATTCTTGCTTCCCCAATCCCCTCTCAAGAGCACTACCTGTCGGATCAAGGCCTTTCTCTCCCTGCTCCCCTTTCAACTCCTTGCCGGCTTCACTCTTTTTCAGGTTGGCATCGCCCACTACGGTTTCTTTTTCTCGTTTCTTCTCTCCTTTTTCCTCTTCCCCACACTCGCCTACCTTCCGTTCTCTCAACCTCTTGAGAAACTCGATAAGGGAAGCCTCTTGCCCCTTCTCCGACGCGCCTCTGTCGCGCTTGCCTGGATCGGAATGATTCTTCTCGCATTCTACCACCTTACAGGCCACCATTGGGGCATTCCCTTCCTCACCACCGAGTCTCTCTCTCCAAACGCCGTCCTCGGCAAGCACAATATGCGGTTAACGTTCCCCAAACTCGTCTCCACCTATAACAACGGCAACATTTTCGGCTTGTGTTTTTTGATGCTTTTTCCGCTCACACAGAAGCGCCCTATCCAGTATGCCGCCCTCTTCCTGACCTCTTCGCGCACAGTCTGGATTGCTCTCCTCTTCCAAGAATGCCTCTCCTATTGTATGATCGAGCGCAATCCCAAGCGACTCTTCACAGTCTCTGCCCTCTTGGCCCTGTATATCCTTATGTATTCTTTTTTCATCATCCACAACCTCCTCTTTCTCTTCGATCCAGAGTGTGGAGGACGCCTCAATAATTCGGTGAATTTTGACCAAATCAACGCGGTGAATTTTGACCAAATCAACGCGGTGAATTTTGACCAAATCAACGCGGTGAATTTTGACCAAATCAACGCGGTGAGTTTTGACCAGATCAACCATCTCTTCGCTGTCATCCCCTTTGCGGGGATCGGCGAAATGGTCTACCACTCGATTGCAAAAAATTTTGGGTGGGTCGGACTGATCACCTATTTGATCGGCATCGGGGCGCCGCTCGTCCTCTATGCGGGCCGATCTGAAAAAAGTCGCTCGCAAACATGCATTGCGGTCGGCCTTCTCACCTATTTGTTCGCCAGCATTTCAGACGGGGCGCTGCTCTACATCCCCGTCATGGCATTCTATTGGCTCTTGTCGTCGCTTTTGCTCGGTTCCCCTAAGAGCTTTTTAGATGGGGAGCGAGCACGCGCGCCAGCTGCATCATGTCCACCGGCTCCTTCCCGATCACCTTGGCTAATGCCTTATCGGGGCGAATGAGCCGCTTGTTCTTCGGATCCTGCAGCTTGTGCTTTTTGATATAGACCCAGATCGCCTTCGTCACTTCGGGACGGGAGGCATCTTTCTTGAGGCCTGTAACGGCTGCGAGCTCTTCCGACAGTTTGAGCGGGCGATTGTAGCCGCTGCCGGCACCCCGTTTGCCCCGCTCCGCCTTCGGCCGCTTCACGTAGGCCGTTTTCGGATGATCGGCGTACTTCACTGCGAGGTCTTCGCGGCTGTTGCCGATCACGTCGCAGTCGGGATAATTCGAACACGAGTAGAAAATTTTGCCAAAGCGGGAGTGTTTCGCCGTAATCTGGCCGTCGCACCCTTTGGCCGGACAGGGCGTTGCGTCCCCTTCGCCGCGGCGAGGAATGTTGACGATCCCCTTGCACTCGGGATACTTATTGCACCCCAAGAACGGGCCGAAGCGCCCGTGCCGAATCGACATGGGACCTTCGCATTTGGGGCAGGATCGATCGTAATCGAAGCCCGGCTCAAAGTCCGCCTTGTTGAACGTAAGAGCCTCTAGGGGCGCTGTGTACTCGCAGGTGGGATAGTTCGAGCAGCCATAGAAATATTTTTCGCGCGCCCAAATTTTTTGCAGGTGTTTGCCGCATTTCGGGCAGGGGAGTTGCGTGTCGATGCGAGGAACAAGCGCCTCTTTCTCGGCGTGCTCTACCAGCGGCAGGAACTGCTTCCAAAAATCGCGGATCAGTGTCTTCCAATCGCTTTCGTGCTCGGCCACCTGCTCCAGCTTGTCTTCCATGTTGGCCGTAAAGCTCACATCCATGATCAGCTTGAAGTTGTCTTCGAGCATCTGCGCGATAATCCGGCCCAATTCGGTCGGCTTCAGCGCCTGGTTTTCCTTGATCGTGTAATCGCGCGACTGAATCTTGTTCATGATCGCCGCATAGGTCGAGGGACGGCCGATCCCCAACCGCTCCAATTCCTTTACGAGAGAAGGCTCTGTAAAGCGGGGCGGCGGCTTCGTAAACGACTGCGTCTGAATGAAGTCGAGCAATTTTAGCGCCTTGCCCTCTTCGAGGGGGGGCAGCGTTTTCGCCCCCTCTTCTTCCTCGGTGTGCCCCACATCCCGCTTCTCTTCGTACGCAGCGAGGTAGCCGGAGAATTTCATCGTCGAGCCGGTCGCGCGGAGCACAATCTCTTGATTCGTCTCGATGTCGGCCGACACGGTGTCATAGATCGCTGGATTCATCTGCGACGCCACAAAGCGGCGCCAGATGAGCAAGTATAATTTAAATTGGTCGGGCGTTAGATAGCTGCGCACTTTTTCGGGCGGCCGCGCCACGTTGGTGGGGCGGATCGCTTCGTGCGCCTCTTGCGCCGATTTCTTCGACGCAAAATGGCGCGGTTGATCGGGGAGATACTCGGCCCCATATTCTTTGCCGATGAATTCGCGGGCCGCCGCAATCGCCTCAGGGACAATGTTGACCGAGTCGGTACGCATATAGGTGATCAACCCCTCTGCGCCCTCGTGGCCTAAGTCCACCCCTTCATACAGCTCTTGCGCGATGCTCATCGTGCGCGATACACCGTAGCTGTAGTGGCGGCTCGCCTCTTGTTGCAGCGTCGAGGTGATAAAGGGGGGAGGAGGGTGCCGCTTCTTCTCTTTCTTCTCGACCGAACCCACTTTATAGTTGGCTTTCTTCAGTCGATCGGTAATCTGCTGCGCCGTTTTCCCATTCGAAATCAGGAAGTGGGGCTTGTCGGTCGCCTCTTTTTCAACTTTCAGTCCATCGACCGAGAAGACGTAGGCCGTAAACGACTTCTCTTTCGGCGACGCCTCCAGTTGCGCTTCCAGCGTCCAATATTCAATCGGGATGAATGCCTCGATCTCTTTTTCCCGATCGACGACGAGCTTGAGAGCCACGCTCTGCACGCGGCCAGCTGAGGTGCCGCTGCGGCCCCGCTTCACCTTCCGCGTTAAAATCGGCGAAATCTTGTAGCCCACCATCCGGTCGAGGAGGCGGCGCGCCTGCTGCGCATTCACCAGATCCATGTCGATGTTGCGCGGCTTGTCGAGCGCTGCTTGCACAGCGGCTTTGGTGATCGACTGGAAAGAGGCCCGCTTGTACTTCGTCCCCTTAGGCAAAATCGCCGCAATATGCCACGCGATCGCCTCTCCCTCGCGGTCCGGATCGGGACAGAGGTAGACGAGATCCACCTTTTTCGACGCATCCTGCAGCTTCTTAATCACATCTTTCTTTTCAGGAAGCGTCACATACTTCGGATCGAAGTCGTGTTCCAGATCAATCCCAAATTCCTTCTGAGGTAAGTCGCGGATATGACCCACCGACGACTCGAAGATGTATCCGGAGCCTAGAAATTTCTTGAGCGTTTTAATCTTAGCGGGGGACTCGACGATAACGAGAGCTTTGGCCATGGGATTAGAGTTTAGTTATAGAACGCGATCCTGTAAACTTCTTCTTGGGCGAGGCGACCAATTCCTTCAATTGGATCTGCCCTCGCGGCGTTAGTAACGTCTTGTCGCTCAAGGCTCTCGATACAGTCGACAGGTGTACGCCCATTTCGTTCGCAAGATCCTGCAAAGTAAGGGGCGCCAAAGGGCCATCCCCCATCAAATAAACCTTTTGCTTGTCAAAAAGCCGTTTGGCGAGCTCCTGCAACAGCGTCCTGCGGCGACTCAGGCAGCGGATCAACCAGCGCGCCGATGTCCGAAACCGCTGCAGCGTTTCGCGTTCCTCTCGATCGCTCGGCTTCAGTCCATCATATTCGGTGCGCAAATGGAATGTAGGCAGTTGCGACTCGTCCAATGCGATCTGCTGCTCTTCCAAAATAAAATCGGGGAGTGACGACGGCTGCGCCGCATGCGAGGGGAGCCGCAAGCGCAATTCAGCCAACCGCTGAATCGCCGCCTGCACTGTCTTGGGATGCATCTTGGCCGCCCGCTGAATCTGCGTCCACCGCCCTTGCAGCAAGTCGTCAAAATGGCACTCCACCAAACGCGCGGCCGGCGAGCGCTCCCGCCCTTGCGCCTTGAGCTGTAAGAGCAGCGATTCCCGGAGCGACGTCGCAAATAAGCCGGGCGGGTCAAACCGCTGTAAAGCCAGGAGCAGCGCCCGTTCCGCCTCGCTTAAATCTGCAGGCAACAGCCCCTGATCGTCCATCAAATCGATCAGCCGATAGGCGGTCTCCATCTGCTCCGCCCCGATCGCCTCGCGGGCCTGCGCCCGTAAATACTCGCGCAGCGACGGCGGCGCCGCCACATCGTGCATCAACGGCGGGGGAGAGGGGAGGCGGTCGAGTTCCAACAGCGGATTCCGCTCGATCTCCGCCAAAATCACCTGTGTGAGCTCGAGCTGGGGCAATTGCAGCATGTGCAGCGCCTGCGTCAGCGCAAACGTGAGGACCTGGCGTTGCTGCTGCTCAATTCTCATAATTGCGACATATCATGTATCCTAATTACGATGTCGACCCGAGCTGCAGTCTTTTGCAATAACGCCTTGGGCGATGGCATTGTCAGCCTCACCCTCTCCCACAACCTCTCCCTCAACGGCTGGCAGGTCGACACCTATCAAAATAGCCTTCCCCCCCTCCAATCTTGGGTGCCTCATCTCCCCATTCTCAAATACCCGCCCGCAAGTGCCGGTCCCGCGCTTCTCGACCAATACGACTGGTTTTTCATCTTCCAAGACGACAGCTCACCACTCTTACGCACCCTCATCGAAGAGGGGAAACGGCGCTTTCCCGATCGGGTGCGCGTCCTCTACGCCATCCCCTCGCGCCATGTCGTCCGCGAACGCTACTACGCCGATGCTGAACTCAATCCTCAAATTCCGTTAGCCAAATCTCTACAGCTCTTCTGTGCCCGCAAGCTCCACCTCCCCTACACCGCGCTCAGCAATGGATTTACGCCCCCCGCGGACCTCATCTATAGAAGGCACCCCCGCCGCGTGATCTTGCACCCCACCAGCGGCAACCCCAACAAAAATTGGCCCAAAGAGCGCTATGTAAAGCTAGCTTTACATTTGCAACGCCTTGGTTATGAACCTATTATAGTCGTCGGCAACCAGCGGGAAGGGTGGGATACTATCCAAGAGTTCGCGACCCTCGACGACCTCGCCCGCTATTTTTACGAATCGGGGTATTTCATTGGCAACGACTCGGGGCTCGGCCACATCGCCTCGAGCCTCGGCATCCCCACCGTCACCATTGCCCGCCGCCGCACCGCCGCTAAACTCTGGGCCCCTTCTTTTGCGCCCGGCTCAATCGTCGCGCCGCCCGATTGGATCCCCAACATCCGCGGCTTTCGACTCCGCGATCGGAAATGGTCTTGGTTTGTCCCTCTTCATTCCGTCACCCGTGCATTTGACCGGTTGGTCGCAACTTGGCAAATTTCGCAACCAAACTTCGGGTCGTCCCCTCAAACCGCACATCGTACGTAAGTCCGAGCGAGCTCTCGTACACTTTCAGCACCTCGCCCTCGCCAAACTGCGCATGCGTCACCCAATCCCCCTCGCAAAATCCTTCGGGCTCACTTTCTTGCGGGGAGAAAAAATGCACATACTTGCGCGGCACCTCTGACAAAAATCGGGAGGGGCGCATCGACCGCAGCGACCCGTGGTAAAACCGCAGCTGCGCCGCCGTCATATACAAAAATTTTTTCGCCCGCGTCATCCCCACGTAGCAAAGGCGCCGCTCTTCCTCCAGTCCTTCTGGATCGCCCATCACATTGATGTGCGGAAAAATCTCCTCCTCGAGGCCCACCAAAAAGACCAGTGTAAACTCGAGCCCCTTGCTGTTGTGCAGCGTCATCAGCTGCAGCTTCGGGCCTACATCTTGATCGGCGGGCACCCGCAGCGTAATTTCCTCGAGAAACTTCGGCAGCGACGGCTCTTCCACCTCCAGTTCCCACTCGCGCGCCTTCCGAATCAGCTCCTCCACGTTTTCCTTGCGATCCTCTTCGGTTTCAGGATCTTCTGCCAATACCTGCCGATACCGGCTTAAGTCCAATACCTCTTCGATCAGCTCGTGGATCGCCATATGGGGGCGCCGCTCGCGCAGCAACTCAATCACCCGCAGATACTCCTTCAGCCCTTCTCGCTGCTTCGCCGACAATTTCAGATCGGGGGGCGGCTGTCCACACAGCGTCACAATCGGCACTCCGCTTTTCGCCGACGCCTCCACGAGCCGCTCCAATGTCGCCGCGCCCAAGCCCCGCTTCGGCACGTTCACCGTGCGCAAGAACGAAATGAGATCGGCATTCGACAGCACCAGTCGCAAAAAGGCGATTACATCTTTCACTTCGCGCCGCTCATAAAACGACAAGCCCCCCACAATTTTGTAGGGGATCCGATGGGCCAACAAAATGTCTTCAAACGAGCGGGACTGCGCGTTTGTCCGATACAAGAGCGCCACCTCGTCGTACGGCACCTGGTGATGCCGCATCCGCGACACCACAAATTCCCCCTCTTCCCGCTCCGACGGCGCCAGGTAGACGCCGATCTTCCCCCCCTCGCCGAGCGCGCTCCACAACTTCTTGTCGTAACGCGCCTCGTTCTCCGCGATCAGCGCGTTCGAGGCCTCGAGAATCGTATTGGTGCTCCGGTAATTCTGCTCGAGCGCGATCACCTTTGCTCCGGGAAAATCGCGCTCAAAATTCAAAATATTTTGATAGCGCGCGCCGCGCCACGAGTAGATCGACTGATCGGGGTCGCCCACCGCAAACACATTTTTGTGTTTCCCCGCAAGCAACTGCGCCAACGTGTACTGCGCAAAATTTGTGTCTTGGTACTCATCGATCAGCAAAAAGAGCCACCGATTTTGGTACTCCGTCCGCACCGCTTCATCGCTCTGCAGCAATCGCACAGTCAAAAACAGCAAATCGTCAAAGTCGACCGCCTGACATTCCTTCAGCCGCGTCTGATACAGGGGATACACCTTCGCCAGCAGCGGATCTTCCACCTCGTCCGGCGCCAGCAATCCGTTCTTCGCCGTCGAGATCTCCATCCGGATCTTCCGCAAATCGCCCCGCTCGCCCGCGATATCGAGCGATTCGAGACAGCTCTTCAGCAGCTTTTCCGAGTCATCCTCGTCGTAAATGGTAAAGTCTCGGGAATAGCCCAACTTTCCGATCGACTCGCGCAAGATCCGAGCGCCCAAGCTGTGAAACGTCACCGCCAGCACCTGTGCGCCGCGCATGCTCCGGATGCGGCTCCGCATCTCATCGGCTGCCTTGTTCGTAAATGTCACAGCCAAGATGTCGGAGGGCAACACGCCTAAGTCCAACAACCGCGCGATCCGATGGGTGACGACCCGCGTTTTCCCCGATCCGGCCCCCGCCAACACCAGCAGCGGACCCTCCACATGTTCAACCGCTTCTTGCTGCCGAGGATTCAATTCCATAGGCCACAAGAGTAATGTAAAGCCGCTTTACATTACAAAATCGGTCGCCGTTTTTCGCTTTCGCGGAGCCCCAGGTTGCCATAGCGATGGTAGTCGATCGAGAGGGAGACCTCCCGCAGGTAGTGGAGCAGCTCGAAGCGGCCATTGGCGAGGACAGGGGCGTTCGCCACGTGAGTCGCCGATTCGGCCGCCGCTTCCAAGAGCGCTTGGCTGGGAAGATCGACTATGCGGACGCGGGTGAATGCGCCGTCGCGGACGCGGGCGAGGAACGCCGTCTCGCTCTCTTCGGTGCACCGCAATAGCGGCGACAGCCGACTCCACGGATGCGCTTTATCAAAAGATATCTCGAGATCCGCCTGGCAGGTGAGCGCCGCTGCTACGACGCGCAGCGCGTCAAAGCCGTTGTGGCCGATCCGCAGGACGACTTTCTTGCGCGGCACGTAGCGGAATAGATTGTCTTGCCCGACAATTTGCGACGGATCTTGGTCGTGCCGCATCTCCTCCCACCAGTAGGCGTAGTTTGTCGTCGAGGCAAACCAGAGCGCGAGTTCTTTGGGATTGAGTTTGGGCAACAAGGCGGTCAGGCTGTTGACCGCTTCTGAGATCGGATGTTTCTCCTGTGGCAAGTCGTGTTGCGTAAGGGAGACAAAGTCGCGCAGGTAGTTGGGGCCGCCCGCTTTGGAGCCGTTGCCGATCGAGCTCGCCTTGGTGCCGCCAAACGGTTGGCGCCGCACGATGGCGCCTGTGGTGCCGCGGTTGATATAGAGGTTGCCCGCTTCGATGTGGGGGATCCAGTACTGCCGCTCCCGCTCGTCGAGCGAGTGGAGGCCGCTCGTGAGGCCGTAGGGCACTTGGTTTGCCAGCTCAATTGCATGGCGCAGGTTGTCGGCGCGCATGAGCCCCAACACAGGGCCAAACAGCTCGGTCATGTGAGTGAAGCTCCCTGGCTTTACACCGAGTTTGATCCCGGGGGTCCAAAGGCACGCATTGTGCGGATCTTGCTTGGGCTCCAAGAGCCACTCTTCGCCCGGTTCCAGCGAGGTGAGTCCGCGCAGCAGGTCGCCCCGAGCCGGATGGATGAGCGGTCCCATCTTCGTATCGAGTTGCGAAGAGGGCCCCACATGGAGCGACGCCACCGTCTCGCGCAAAATGTGGCGGAAATGGGGATCGTCGTAGACCTCCGCCTCCAAGATTGCAAGCGAAGTGGCCGAGCACTTTTGCCCTGCATGGCCAAACGCTCCTTGCACAATGTCTTTGATCGCGAGATCCCGATCGGAGAGGGCAGTGACGATCATCGCATTTTTGCCACCCGTCTCTGCAGAGAGGTCGAGACCCGGCCTCATTTTCAAGAATTTTTTTGCCGTCTCTGTGCCGCCGGTCAAAATCACGGCGTTGACGCGCGGATCGGTGATGAGAAGCGAACCCGCCTCTTCTCCCGAGCAGGGGACAAACTGGAGCACTTCGCGCGGAATCCCCGCATCCCACAGCGCTTTCACAAGGTGCCATGCAACCAGGACCGCATCGGAGGCCGGTTTCAGGAGGACGCAGTTCCCCGCCACAAGAGCCGCGAGTACGCCCCCCGCCGGAATCGCCAGAGGAAAGTTCCACGGCGGCGTCACCAATACAGTCCCCTTCGGCGCTACTTTAAGATCCTGTGTCGCGGCTATTTTTTCCAGCGACCGCCGGTAATATTCGGCCATGTCGATCGCCTCGGACACTTCTGGATCTCCTTCGGAGAGCGTCTTGCCCCCGTCGATCATCATCGCGCCGAGAAATTCGCCGCGCCGCTCCCGCAGCTTCTGCGCTACACGCGCAAGCAGATTCGAGCGGTGCTCCACCGACGCCCCACTCCACACATGCTCCTGTTCCTTGGCGCACTTCAGCGCCTCATCGAGCTGCAATTTGCTCGCCTTTGTATAGGTGTAGAGAACGTGGTCCGGGTTATTGGGACTAAATGCCGACCCGCGCGCGCCCTCGTGAACTTCGCGCCCTGCAATCACAATCGGCACGTGATCGATCTTTTTCTCTTTCCATGTCCGCACAATTTCTTCGCCCCAGATCCGATTCGCCATCAAAGCAAAATCGGTGTCGGGTTCGTTGTCAAACGGCGCTTGCAGAGGGGGCGCTTCGGGGTGGAGTTGCCGATTTTGAGTGCGGCGCGCCTCGAGCGTCGTGCTCTCGATCAGATCGCACGATTGCTCAAAAAAAGCGACCTGCTGATCCCAATTGGGGGAGCCGGGCTTGAGACCAAAAGAGTGTCTGAGGAAGTTATCGGGCCCTGTGTTTTCATCGAGTCGCCGAATCAGGTATGCAATCGCGTGCTGGAATTCCTCTTTCGTCGCGATCGGGCAATAGAGGAGGATGTCGCCCGACAGCTTTTGCACGACGCGCCGAATGTGGTCGGCCATCCCCTCGAGCATCTCGAAGACGATGTAGGGCTCTACCTGGTTTTCGGCGCGGAGCAACATCGCAAAGGCGATATCGAAGAGGTTGTGGCTGGCAACGCCCAAATGGACGGCGCGGGCATTTTCGGGGATCATCCCGTACATGACCATCCGCTTGTAGTTGGCGTCGACGTCAATTTTGCGCGTGTAGGGCGCTTGTGGCCATCCTTTTAGAGAGGCCTCAAATTGCTCCATCGCCAGGTTCGCCCCTTTCACGATTCGGATCTTGATGGGGGCACCGCCGTGCTGGACCCGCTCGCGGGCCCACTCGGTGAGCTGCTTCTGAATGTTGTGCGAGTCGGGCAAGTACGCCTGCAACACAATGCCCGCCGGCATCTTTTGAAAGTCCGATTCCTCAAGCACTTTTTGAAATGCAGCGACCGTGAGATCGAGGTCGCGGTACTCTTCCATGTCGAGGTTGATAAACTTATAAGGCTGATGTTGGACTGCCGCCCGATACAGAATGCGGAGTCGCTCCGCAATGTGATCGACGGTTCCGTTGCGATCGAGCAGATTGATTTGACTAAAGATGGTGGAGATTTTGACCGAGATGTAGTCGATCTCCGGATTTTCCAAGTCGATGAGATAGGTCTCGAGCCGATGTTTCGCCTCATCTTCGCTTAAGACCGCTTCGCCCAAGTGGTTGAGGTTTTGGCGCACCCCTTCCTTTTTCCGTTCTTGTAAGTGGCGGGAGAGCGCTTTTGCCTCGCCGGGCAAAATCACCCGATCGGTCTCTTTGCGCAGCGACATCATCGCAATCGGCACCAAAAATTGGGCGATGTGGACGCCCATTGTGCGAAACGCCATGAGCTGCAGCCGTTTCAGAGTATTGAGATAGCGCGGCACGCCCAATTTATGGAGGAGGTAGATCATCTGGTCGGCCACTCTATAGTGGGACTTGGAGCGGAAGCACTCGTCGGTCATGGCGGTTGTAAATGCCTTGCCCACAGGGTCTTGCATCAACCTGGAGAGCTGACCTTGAATCAGCTGCTCTTTCCAGGTCATGCCGGCCGACGCCTCGGTGAGCATGAGTCCCGCCAATTGCACCGCCAACTTCTTGCGCTCGGATAGCGGCGCCGGTTTTCCCCGCACGCTCTCCAGAATTCCCTCAGCCTCATGTAGATAGGACGAACCTTGTGCCATTACTCTCTCCGCTCTAAGCTATAACAAAAAAAACCCTATAGTACAAAGCATGCGTTTCATCTTGTTTCTTCTCGCTATCGCCTCTCTCCACGCAAATGTAAAAACGGGTCTCGACGTCTTCCTCGAATCCCCCGCATCAGAGACGTGGAAGGGGAAAAATTTAGGCCTTCTCACCAATCAAACCGGTGTCGATCAACACTTGCGCCCTATTTTGCAGCGATTACAAGAGAGCGGCTTTACGGTGCACACCCTCTTTTCTCCCGAGCATGGGATCCAAGGGAACCTCTATGCAGGGGAAAAGGTGGCCGATGGGACGAATACAGCTCTTATTATCTATAGTCTTCACGGCAAGACGCGGCGCCCTACGCCCGAGATGTTGGCAGGACTCGACGCGCTGATCTATGACATTCAGTGCGTCGGCGTCCGCGCCTATACATATGAGACTTCGCTCTTCTATCTGATGGAGGAAGCCGCCAAGGCCAATCTCCCGGTCCTCGTATTCGATCGCCCCAATCCGATCGGCGGGTTGACGATCGACGGCCCCATGCTCGATGCATCGCTCCGCTCCTTCATCGGGTACATCAATGTCCCCTACTGCCACGGCATGACAATCGGCGAACTCGCGCAGTTTTTCAACCGCGAATACAAGGTGGGGTGCAACCTCACCGTCATTCCGATGCAAGGGTGGCAACGGTCCATGACCTATGAGCAGACAGGGCTTACGTGGATTCCGCCAAGCCCCAATATCCCCGAAGCCGACACCCCTCTCTACCAGTCCACTACCGGCGCCTTGGGCGAATTGAGCGAATTTCTCAATATCGGCATTGGCTACACGCTTCCCTTTAAGCTTGTGGGCGCTCCGTGGATCAACGGCCCCGAACTCGCCGAAAAGTTGAATGCGCAAAAACTGCCCGGCGTCGCCTTTGTCCCGTTCCACTTTCGGCCCTTTTACGGCGCCTATAAAGGGGTGGAGTGCCAAGGCGTCCTCATCCGCATTCAAGACTCAAAGGTATATCGCCCGATTGCCGCTCAATATCTGATCTTGGGGATGTTGAAGAGCCTCTATCCGCAGGAGGTCGCCTCGCGCCTCAATAAACCGAGTGGCCTCGATCTCTTCCACAAAGCAAACGGGACGGTCGCCATTTTTGACATAGTGATGCAGGAAAAGTATCCCGCATGGAAGCTGATTGAATTCCAACGCGCTGAACGCGAAACGTTTAGCGAGAAGCGCAAACCGTATTTACTCTATTGAGTACCCTTCTTTTTGGGCTGGCAAAAATGAGCTCCGTCGCAGTTGTTGGCGCGCACCATACTACAAGGGGCGACGCCGGGGCATGCCGAATAGAACCCCTCCGAGGAACACTGCCATACTACCGTATACGGCGACAGGGAGACATCGGGGCGGCCCGGCGGGGTAAAGTGGGTGACGTTGAGCCCTGAGTTGAAGCGGATCTGTTGACCCGCCTGCACCGTTTGCTCTCCGAGAAAGGTTCCGTCGGCGGCGATGACGGTTGCCGTCAGAATGTACTGCGTATCATTCATGAGCAGCACCGAATCGGCCAACAAATAGAACCCTAACAGAATCATCGCTTAGGTCTCTTGATTTGCGCCCCGCGGAAGTCGAGATATCCCATGGGCGAGAGGACGATCCCCTCAATTCCGGACTGTTCGAGCGAGTTCATCGAATAGTGGTAAAGGGGGATAATCGGCATTTCGTTCATCAAGATATTTTCAGCTTGCATCAGCAAACGGTACCGCTCCTGTTTCTCACTACATAGATCAGATTGGTTTATGAGCGCAATATAATGTGGGTTTTCCCAGCCCGTATTATTGGTGCTGTCATCCCGAAACTTAAACACGTTGAGAAAGTTGCTCGGGTCGTTGTAGTCGGCGATCCAGGAAGAGGCCGCCATCTCATACTCTCCTTTTGCGAGCCGCTCATAAAATACATTGCGCTCCACTGACTCCAGCACAATTTCGATCCCGAGCGTTTCGCGCAATTGTTGTTGAATCGCCTGGCAAATCACGTGGGCCGAACTGCGGGCACCAAAAGATAGGGTGAGCGGGCGGAGATCTTCTCCCTGCTTGCGCAGTTGGGCCATCCCTTCCGCCCAAAGCTGCTTGGCTTCCTCGACATCCCCGTCGGGGAAGTAGCCATTTTGAGAGAGCCCCATCACAGGCGGAACCAACGCAAGGGCAGGCGCCTGGCCCCCTTGTAGCACGTGTTCGACGAGATCTGCGCGCCGAATCGCCCAGGCCATCGCCTTGCGCAGCGCTGTGTTTTGTAAAGGGCCCCGATCCACATTGAGCCGCAAGAAGAACGTGCCGCAGGAAGGGCTCCGCTTCAAAGCCCCTTCTTGCATGAAGTGATCGAGAGACGCAAGAGGGAGAGAAGAGAGAGGGGACCCGGCCCAATCGAGTGCCCCCTCTTCAAAGAGGTTGAGCTCCGTTTCCTGATCCACCATCACCATCTCAATGGCCTCAATCTCGATCTCTTTTGCTCCCCAATAATAGGGATTGCGCACCAGTCGGAGACACTTCTGGTGATCCCATTTTTCAAGCGCATAGGGCCCGTTGCACACAAAGGCTCCCGCTCCTTGGCCCCAGTTCGGATATTGCTCATCTTGACCGGAAGGAACAGGGGCAAACACCGCCATCGAAAGGATCTCGAGGAGGTACGGGGTCGGCGACTCAAGCTCGATTAGAATCGTCTGAGGATCAACAACTTGCACCCCAACCTGCGAAAGCTCTTTTTCCCCTTCTTTGGCTTGACGCGCCCCCTTGATTGCGTAGAGATGGTAGGCAAGGGGGGTGGGGAAATCGGGCGACAGAACCCGCTTCCAGCTTTCGACAAAATCGGAGGCGGTCACGCGCTGGCCATTAGACCAGTAGGTTTTGCGCAAGTGAAACAGATAGCGGAGGCCATCGGGCGAACGCTCAAACCGGTCTGCCAGCGCCAACTGCACGCGCCCCGCACCATCAGAACGGGTCAACCCCTCAAACAGATTCCACGTTAAAATGCTCGCATTGAGATCGCGCGCAAAGCGTGGATCTAACGAAGGGGGGTTCTCCACAATGTTGATCCGAAGAGTAGACGTTGAGGTTGTTTCGTTGGAACCGCAACTCGCACAAAGAAGACAGAGAAAGGTGAGCCAAAATCGCATGCAACTATCACAACAAGTTCGAGAAATGGACGCAAGAATGATCTTTTCTGAAAAAAAATTCAGCTGTAAAAACGGCTCCACACATACTTGTGAGGGCGATTCAGAAAATTTTCGATAGAGAATTTGCGAGAGCTACTTGATTTAATTTTGAACGTGCGATTACCATTCGACAGTGTAAACCGGAACACATCAGCGATGGTGTATACGGTGCGCAAAATTGGGATCGGCGCAAGTAAGCGATAACGAACCCTAGAGCGTAAGTCGAAAATGATGCGACAAAAAGAACAACCTATTCTTCCAAAATGGAGAAACAAAATGCAGAAGAAATTCGTTAGCACTTTGCCCGTATTTGTGGCTACGGCACTCGCCGCCGCAAATCTTGCAGCTGCTCAGCAATCAGGCAATGGCAACTGCCAAGGCAATGATCCAAAATGCCGTCCAGCGAAAGCCTTTAACCAAGGTGAAGAACTCGCTGCCGGCCAATTGCCAGCCGCTTACAATGCGCCCGCTCGTATTGACGTCCGCGGATCCTGGGATCTGTTTGCAGATGCCAGCTACATCCTGTGGCAACCGACCCAAGACAACATGGAATTTGCGGCCGTTGCGCGTACAGGTTCTAGCGTCACAGGCGACTCTAGCGGTAAATCCTCCGTTGTCGGATTAAACCCCACTTTCAGATCGGGCTTTAAAGTCGGCGCCGGGGTCAATTTTGACCATGATAACTGGACTAACTGGGCAGAATACACCTGGTTCCGCAGCAGTACAACTCGCAGCGTAACGGACACTACAAACGGTCTCGTTGCTGCGATACTCTTGCATCCTAGTAACAACTCTCACGCGTATCGATCTGCTGGTGCGAAATGGAAAGTGCGGATGGACCTCGTAGACTGGGCACTCGGTCGCGCAGCCTACGTCGGAACAAACCTCACAATGCTTCCTTACATGGGCGCACGTGCTGCGTTTATCCGTCAATCCTATAACCTAGACTATGTACGGCACTCAAACGCGCAGCGAACCTCTGCTGCCTATGTGCAACATTCATGGGGCGTAGGTCTTGAAGCTGGTTTGAGAACAAACTGGCTCCTAGGCATGGGATTCCGGATGTTCAACGAAATCGAGGCAGACCTCCTCTTTACTCGTTATAAAACATCGGCTCAAACCTTTAATACAGATACCCCACCTGTACAAGTCATCAACACCAGCGAATCTAACCTCGATACAGTTCGTCCTCACCTCGATCTGGAGTTTGGATTTGGTTACGGAACCTATTTCGACAACCAAAACTGGCATATCGACTTGGCCCTCGGGTACGGGTTCCAAGTATTCTGGGATCAAAACATGTTTACCCGATTCTATGACGACATCGCAAGATTTGCGTCTCTCAGAGATATCGGCAACTTGTACATCCAAGGGATGACATTCACAGCTAGACTCGACTTCTAAGTCGAATCTAGAGAAAGGTTGTTCGCAACGCTCGGCCTGGCCTGGGAGAAATCTCAGGCCAGGTTTTTTGTTGTGTTCGCTCTTCAGCATCTTCACCCCAATCGAATGCGCCTTTTCCCGTCTGTCCTCGTCTTCGTTCTCGACAACCACCCTGTGGTTGCCTTCGAACTCCAGACTTCGACAGCCGACAAAATGCGCTATTCGACTGGGATGAATCTGCTGCATCACGAACACTATTTTCTAAGATCCGTAATCAGGTTGGCGATGAGGGCGGTCCAGCCAGTTTGATGGCTGGAACCCAGGCCTTTGCCGGTATCGCCATGAAAGTACTCGGAAAAAGTATACGGCGGAGAAAAGAGGGTGAGGAGGCGGGTTTGGTAGGTTTGGATCAGTTGCGAGAGGGTGACGGTGCCGAGGTCGGGGAGCGTGAGAGTAAAGGAATTGCCCAGGCCGCGGTTGAGGCGGTGGAGGGTGTCGAGGAAGAGGTAGTTGGGAGGAAACCAGATGGGGCCGCGCCAATTCGAATTGCCCCCTTTGATCTTCTCTTGTGCCTCGCCCGGCTCGTAGCGGAGCGAGAGGTTGTAAAAGTCGACCGGATGCGCTTCGTGGTACTTGGAGAGGCTCCGTAGGCCGTGTGGTGAGCCAAATTCATCAGGGTGGCAGATGCGCTCGAGGAAGCGGCGCAATTCGGTTTGCGAGAGGAGGCCGAAGAGGTGTTGCGTGCCGGAAGAGGAGGGGAGCGCTTGCACGCAGGTGGCGACGAGGTGCGGCTTTTTCTCGATGAGCCACCGGTAATAGGGATAAAATTGGGGAAACTTTTTGAGTTCCGCCTCACTCCAGATATCGCAGGCGAAAAAGGGGATGATGCCGACAAGTGAGCGGATACGGGCGGGACTGGTTGTGCCGTCGGGACAGCGGAGGACGCTGTAGAAAAAGGCATCCTCTTCATTCCAGAGGTCGTAATGGCGCCAGTACCCTTTGCGCATGGCGGCGGTGAGGTAGAGAAAGTGAGAAAAGAATTTAATCCCCATTTGTTCGTAGGCGGGGTCTTGTTCGGCGAGGAGGAGGGAGAGGCGCATCAGGTTGAGGCAGAAGAGCGACATCCACCCGGAGCCGTCGGCCTGATCCAATGTAAAGCCAGGCGGTAGCTCCTGCGATCGGTCGATGAGGCCGATGTTGTCCATCCCCAGAAAGCCCCCCTCAAAGACGTTGCGCCCCTCTTTATCCACGCGGTTGACCCACCAGGAGAAGTTGAGGAGGAGGCGCGAGTAACATTTGCGCGCAAACTCGTAGTCGACCGGCTTGCCCTGCTGTTTTTCTTGTTCGAGTATTTTTAAGATCGCGTAGGCCTGCAGCGGCGGATTGACGTCGCTAAA
Organism: uncultured bacterium; assembly: GCA_964351415.1. Taxonomy (GTDB): domain Bacteria; phylum Chlamydiota; class Chlamydiia; order Chlamydiales; family SM23-39; genus CAYGOG01. Next base: position 18,228 of record CAYGOG010000004.1, read on the forward strand.
CCCCCACTCGTAGGCGGGGACGGCGCCGTTGGGGTGTTGAAACTGATCGAACAGCAGCGCATAGAGTTGCTGTTTGGCAAAGGCGGGATCGATCGGCGCGGTTGCAATGCACTGCAGCGCGGTGTCCCACGCGGCAAACCACGGAAATTCCCATTTGTCGGGCATGGTGAAGAGGTCGAACGAGGTGAGGTGGCGCCAATGGGAATTGCGCCCCGTGCGCCGCTCGGGCGGTGGCGGATCGCGCGGATTATCTCCCTCGATCCATGTCCCTACCGAGTAGTAGTAGAGCTGCTTGTTCCAGATGAGTCCGGCCCACGCCTGCCGCTGCAGCGCCCGCTCTTCCGCTGTGGCTTTCGGGGGATGGAGCGGCGCGTAAAATGCATCGGCCGCCGCGCGCGCCTTTGCGAAGAGAGCGGCGGCATCCTGCAGCGGATTGTCGAGCGTCTTCGGCGTCAACCGCACGAACACCTCTACGCGGCCCCCCGCCGGCACTGCGTCAAATTTGTAGTGCAGCGCGGCTTTTGTCCCCTCTTGCTGTGGCAACGGTTCTCCCTGCACGAGGTGGCGGTGGAAGGCGTCTTTTTGACCCGTTTCGTTCTCCCCGAACAGCGCTGTAAATCCAGGGCTTCCGTACAGGTTTCGCACCCCTAACTGGTACGGGGTCAACAGAATGCGCGGGGTCGGCATGTTCGCGTCATCAGCCTTAAGCCCCAAGCACTTAGAGTCAATGTAAAGCGGCTTTACATCCGGTTTTGCACTCCCTTTTCCCTCCCACGACCACTGGTTCCGAAACCACAGTTGGGGCAACAGATGGAGCGGCGCCGCCTCGGGACCACAATTGACCGCCTCAATCCGCATGACGATGTCGTCGGGGTCGACCTTCGCGTACTCCACTGTGATGTCGAAGTACCGCTTCTCCGCAAAGATGCCGGTCTCTTCCAGTTCATACTCTGGATCGCGCACGGTGCGCCGCGCATTTTCTTCGATTAACTTCTGATAAGGAAACGCGCGCTGCGGATAACGGTACAGGTATTTGAGGTAGCTGTGGTCGGGCGTCGCATCGAGATGGAAGTACACCTCTTTCACATCTTCGCCGTGATTCCCCTCGTTTGCCGACAGCCCAAACAGCCGCTCCTTTAAAATGGGATCGGCGCCATTCCAAAACACGGGCGCCAGCACCAAAAATTGGTAGCGGTCGCAGATTCCGGCAATCGCATCTTCGCCCCACCGAAACGCCCGCACATGCGCCTCGTCCCGCGGAAAATAGTTCCACGCATCGCCATTCGCGCTGTAGTCTTCGCGCACGGTGCCCCACGCCCGCTCCGAGACAAATGGCCCCCACCGATCTCCCGGCCGAATCTCAAAGCTCATCCCCGCCTCATCGCGTACAGCGCCGCCCCGCGCAGCGCGACGTCGTCATTGCGAATGAGCCATACCGGGATCGATTCCAGCAAAGGGGCCATCCGCCCCTTGTCCCGAAATGCCGCAAAGAAGTGTTTCCGCAGAGCTTCCCCATATTGTGGGGCAATGCCGCCACCCACATACACACCGCCGGTGGCGCACAGTTTCAGCGCGACGTTGCCCGCCTCCGCCCCATACAGAGAGGCCCACCACTCGATCGCCTTTTCTTTCGCCCGCCCCGTGTCGACGAGAAATTTTTCTAGCCGCTGCAACCCGGGCCCCGACAGCACCCGCTCCCACGAGACGTGCCCCTCTTGTTTCAGCGCGTAGAGCAGCTCCACCTCGAGCGCATTGCGGGGCGCAAAATCGGCGTGCCCTCCCTCGCTCGCAAACGGGCGGTGCCGCTCACCATCCCAATAGAGCCCCGCCTCGCCCAACCCGGTGCCCGCCGCAACAAGCGCCCGATTTCCCTCCGCGCGCTCGGACCCTTTGTGTAAGCAAACGAGATCATCGGGGAGGAGCGTCTCAATCCCCCAGCCACACGCCTCCAGGTCATTCAAGAGGCTCACCCGTGGGATGGAGAGCGCACGGCTTAATTCCGCCGCATCGACGAGCCACGGTAAGTTGGTCGCCTGCGCCCTTCCCTGCCGCACGGGACCTGGGATCCCAAATGTGGCGTGTGTAAGAGCGCGGGGAGTCGATCCTAAAAATGTGCGCACGATCGGCACAAGCCCCGGATAGTCGCGACTTGGAAACCGTCCCTCCTGAAGGAGTTTCCCGCGCTCAAATAATCCGAGACGCGTGTGCGTCCCCCCAATGTCCCCCGCGATGATCATCATCTTCGCTTTACAACATCGCGCTTTATACCGCATGCTCATTTTCATTATTGGAGGATTCACATGTCTACTGTCGACCCGGGCAAAAAGAAGGCCCTTGAACTCGCCCTTTCCCACATCCAAAAGTCGTTTGGCGACGGCGCCATTATGTCGCTTGGCAAACACTCCGACACACGCGGCATGAGCGTCATTAAAACGGGCTCGATTGCGCTCGACGTCGCGCTCGGCATCGGCGGCGTCCCGCGCGGCCGCATTATCGAGATCTACGGCCCCGAATCCTCCGGCAAAACGACCCTCGCCATGCACATCGCCGCCAACGCGCAAAAGACCGGCGGTACCTGCGTCTACATCGACGCCGAGCACGCGCTCGACCCCTCGTACGCGACCAAAATCGGGATCAACATCAACGACCTGATGATCTCGCAGCCCGACAACGGCGAAGAGGCGCTCAACATCGCCGAGATGCTCGCCCGCTCTAACGCCGTCGATGTGATTGTCATCGACTCCGTCGCCGCCCTCGTCCCTAAAACCGAACTCGAAGGGGAAATCGGCGACCAACACATGGGGCTCCAAGCGCGCCTCATGTCGCAAGCGCTGCGCAAACTCACCGCCACCCTCTCGCGCAGCAACACCTGCGCCATCTTCATCAACCAAATCCGCGAAAAGATCGGCGTGATGTTCGGCAACCCCGAGACCACCACCGGCGGCAACGCGCTCAAGTTCTACGCCT
>CAYGOG010000005.1:0-2756 GCA_964351415.1 uncultured bacterium
GTCGTAGGCGGTGCGGACGACCCAGGCGAGGGCGGCATTGAAGAGGAGACCCGAGAGGCTTCCGATTCGCAGGACGCAGAGGGCAAGAGACCCAAGCAGAAAGGCGGTGGCGCCGTTATACAGCCCAATCTCGAGGAGGTCTTGGCCGTGGTTTCGATCTGCGGCGGAAAACTGTTCTTCCGGAAACAGGAGGTTGGCGAGCGGGGTCGTCACCGGTTTCAAACTCAATTTAGCAGTATCGAATTGGGCCATGATTTCCTCTTGGTTGCGGCGCGATTATACGGGAACCGGCAATGTGCGCAAAGTGTTTTCTGCGGCTGCGATCCGATCTGGCCCGATGGGGTGGGAGCTCAGCGCCTGCTGCAGTTCCCAATAGGGTGAGAGCGTTGCGTTGGCCGTGAGTCCCTGCTTGTCTGCGAAGAAGTGTGTCAGCCAAAGCAGGGCTCGTGGGTTATAGCCGGCGCGCTGGAGCAGGTGCATGCCGTACTTGTCGGCTTCATATTCGAGATTTTGCGAGATGACGCGGTTGCGGAGGTATCTGATTGTGACGGTAAGTAATGACTTGAGGAGAGAGCCGCTGTAGGACAACGCGAGCTGTGCGGCTGTAATGGCGGGGCGTAGAGATTCATGGCGGGTCTTCCCGTACTCAAGGATAGTATAGGCTGTATCGCAGACCGCGAAGCGGAGTCCCTCTGCCCACTGCATCATGAAGATGAGGGGGAGTACGAGGAGGCACTCCAGGGAGAGTTTCCGGCCAAAATGGTCCCCTTGGGAGTGGGCGATTTCATGGGCTAGAACACCGGCCACTTTGTCTTCACGCGGGATAGCGCGGAGATCGGCGGGAAAGTCTTCGTCGCGCGCCGCGTCGATTTCTTTGATGATCCCAGTAAAGATTCCGATATTGAGCGTTCCGGGCGCCGAAAAGGCGTTCATTGTTTTATCGTCTTGGATGACTCTGATGTTTCTGCGGGCTTGGACCGTTGCAGGGTCAGACCAAACACGGGGGAGGAGGCGGTTGGCGATTCGATTGACGAGTTCGGCTGAGCGGTGTTCGCGGCAAACGGTGGGAATGGTGAAATCGAGATATGCAAAGGAGGCCGCTCCAAGAACCCTGCCGATCCAGGAAGGGACAAAGTTGATGTGCCGCTGACCGGTCATCGGGTTTCGGGCGTAAACTGGGTATAATGGGTCCATTGTTTCTCCGGGCCCCGATCATAATATTAAGATGTAATTAAGGACAATTAAAAAGGAAGGGGGACGCCTTTCGGGATGTAGGAGGGGGCGTATTGTTGGAGGATGCGCCCTAGGTCGAGTTGGCGGATTAGGTCTTGCAGCATCAAGTGAAAAATTGCCTTTTCAATTTCGCTGATGGGGAAGCCGCTCTCGCTGGAGACGTTGGTGAGGGTGATTTGGGGGATGGTGGGGTAGCGCTTTTGGGTCCCTTTCCAGTCGGTGACGATGACGGTGAGGTTCCGCAAGGTGATGCGCCGGATGAGCCATTGCCGGTCGGAGGGCTGGGCAGAGGGGCCTGCGCCCATCATGCGGCTCCAGTTGTTATCGCTTCCGTCGGCATTATAATTTTCAATGCCTACGATGATATTATTGATGTCGATCGACTCGATGACGAGCGGGTTGCGGACGTAGTTGCCGATGGGGGCGACGGTAAGAATTTCTTGAGAGGCGAATGAGGTGTTGGTGCGGGAGTTGAGGGGGGTGCCGATCCAGAGGCGGGAGATCTCGGCGCTCTCGGAGTGCACGTCGAAGAGCCCCATGGAGACGGGGACGCGGAGCTGGTGGGAAAGGAAGCCAGCGACGAGCTCGGTCTTAATGCTCCAGGCAAAGAAGGCGAGTGCAACCCCAAGGGTAATGACAAATCCGATGGCAAAGAGGGTGAAGCGCCGCATGCCTTGGATGTAACAGATTGGATTAAAAAAAGAAAAACCCCATGTCTCGGGTGAGGCATGGGGTTTGAGGATCAACGAGATGGATTAATAATCCATGTGCTCGTGTCCGCCAGGGGCGGGGGCCGCTTTTTCCTCTTGGGGTTCTTCGGTGATGATCGCCTCGGTTGTGAGGAGGAGCCCCGCAACAGATGCCGCGAACTGGAGCGCGCAACGGACCACTTTCGTGGGGTCGACGATCCCGGCTTCGATCATATTGACGTACCGATCTTCCCGCGCATCGTACCCTTCTTGGGCCGAGAGCGACATCACTTTCTGGACGATGACGGACCCTTCTTTCCCTGCGTTCTCCGAGATTTGGCGGAGTGGGTAGGAGAGGGTGCGGAGGATGATCTCGGCGCCGATTTTGGTGTCCCCTTTGAGGGTGCCGATCAGCTTCTCGATGATAGGCAAGCAGCGAATGAGCGCTGTGCCGCCGCCGGGGACAATCCCCTCTTCAACGGCTGCTTTCGTCGCTTCTTTCGCATCTTCGACGCGGTCTTTCTTCTCTTTCATCTCCATTTCGGTGGCCGCTCCGACGCGGATGACGCCCACGCCGCCCGAGATCTTCGCGAGGCGCTCCTGGAGCTTCTCGCGGTCGTAGTCGGAGGTGGCATCTTGGATTTGCCGCTTCAGAAGGGCGATCCGCTCTTGGATCTTCTTCTTATCGCCGGCGCCGTCGACAAGTGTCGTGTCGTCTTTCTTCACGATCACTTTCTTGACGCGGCCGAGCATGTCGAGGGTCACCCCTTCGAGTTTCAGCCCGAGGTCTTCGGAGATGAATTGGCCGCCGGTGATGGTGGCGATATCTTCGAG
>CAYGOG010000005.1:2766-14239 GCA_964351415.1 uncultured bacterium
CCGAAGCCGGGCGCCTTGACGGCGACGACTTTCAGGCCGCCGCGGAGGCGGTTGACGACGAGGGTTGCAAGCGCCTCTCCATCGATGTCTTCCGCGATGATGAGGAGCGGTTTGCTCGACTCAGCAGCGGCTTGGAGGACGGGGAGGAACTCCTTCATGGTGGAGATCTTTTTCTCGTAGATCAGCACCAGCGCATTTTCGTATTCGACGGTTTGCGCTTCGGCGTTTGTGATGAAGTAGGCCGAGGTGTAGCCGCGGTCAAAGTTCATCCCTTCGACGACTTCCAGCGTGGTCTCAAAGCCTTTCGCCTCTTCCACAGTCAAGGTGCCGTCTTTGCCCACTTTTTCCATCGCTTGGGCGATGATGTTGCCGATGTCGATATCGCCGTTGGCCGAGATGGTGGCCACTTGGGAGATCTCTTTGGTCCCTTTGACGGGTTTGGAGATTTTTTTCAGCTCGTCTACAATGGCGGTAACCGAGAGCTCAATCCCGCGCTTGATCTCCATCGGATTGGATCCGGCGGTGACGTTGCGGAGGCCTTCGGTGTAGATCGCTTCAGCTAAAACGGTTGCTGTGGTCGTTCCATCGCCCGCTGTATCGGCGGTTTTGGAGGCGACCTCTTTCACCATCTGGGCGCCCATGTTCTCGTGTTTGTCTTCGAGTTCGATCTCTTTTGCGACGGTGACGCCGTCTTTTGTGATCTGAGGAGAGCCAAATTTCTTGTCGATGATCACGTTGCGGCCCTTCGGACCGAGGGTCACTTTGACCGCTGCAGCGAGGATCCGGACGCCTTTGAGGATCTTGTGGCGTGCGTCTTCTTTGAACTTAATATTTTTTGCTACCATGGTGTATTCCTTAGGCTACGACAATCGCAATGATGTCATCTGCTTTGACGATGACGTATTCCACGTCGTCGAGGGTCACTTCTTGACCCGCATATTTGTCGATGAGAATGGTGTCGCCCACTTTTACAGGCATAGGGACGATCGCCCCATCATCGAGCCGTTTTCCAGGGCCCACTGCGACGACGCGCGCGGTTTCTTGTTTTTTCTTTGCAGAGTCGGGGAGGATGATGCCACCCTTCACAGTCTCTTCCGCTTCCAGGCGTTCTGCCATCACTCGGTTGCCGAGGGGCTTGAGATTCAATTTTCTTGCACTAGCTACTGCCATATAGGTAATCTCCGTACTTTAGAAACACAAACTCTAGCACGGGGTCTGATTTTGCGCAAGTTTTTAGCACTCATCGGAAAGAAGTGCAAAGCCGTGCTGGCCCTCTTGGCAATTTCTCCCGTCTTCGGCTACTGTGATCCCCATATGGTACGCGCCCGATCAGAAGTCCCGACAGTTGAGCAATGGAACCTCAATCCCCTCTACCAAAGCTGGGATTCGTGGAGACAAGAACTTACCTCGTATCTCAATGGCTTTGGCCTTGAATCGTACCGGGGGCGCCTCCGCGAGGGGCCCGCTGTGGTGGGCGAGCTGTTAAGGCAATATTTTACGATCGACCGGTCCCTCACCAAGCTCTACACCTATGCCCATCTGCGGCACGATGAGGACGTGGGGCACGACGCGAGCAAGGAGGCGTATGGCCGCGTGACCACGCTGCAGCACAATTTTGCCCTTGCCGCTTCTTGGATCGAGCCGGAGCTGCTCGCCCTTTCGGACGCCGACTATCAACAGCTTTACCGCCATCCCGCCACTGCGGAATTCAAGATCTACCTCGAGAAGGTGGGGCGGATGCGGGCCCACACGTTGCCGCCCGAGCAGGAGGCGCTGCTCGCCCTTATGGGGCAAGCGCTCGGCGCCCCATCTCGTGCGTTTGGCGCTCTGAACAACGCCGACCTCACCTTTGAGCCGGCGCTCGACTCGACAGGGGCAAAACGGGAGCTCACCACCGGCACCTTCCAGCTCTACCTCAAAGACGGCGACCGCACCTTGCGCAAGAACGCCTTCCTCAACATCCACAGAGCCTTTCAGGCGCATGAGAATGCGCTCTGCGAGCTGATCCGCGGCGAGGTGGAGGGGCAGTGGGCGCTCGCCCGCGCGCGCCGCTACGATTCGTGTCTCGAGGCGGCGCTGTTTCCGCACCAAATCGACCTATCGGTCTATCACAATCTCCTTGCGGCCGTTGAAAAGCGCTTGCCCTCACTGCACCGCTACATCGCATTCCGCAAGCAGAAGATGGGGCTCGACGAGATCCACCCCTACGACCTCTACGTGCCGCTCGTCGACAGCGTGCCGTTTAAATTCACCTATGCAGAGGCGTGTGAGGCGGTCGCCGCTTCGGTTGCGCCGCTTGGGCCGGACTATCAGGCGATTGTGCATCGGGGGCTCTTTGAAGAGGGGTGGGTCGATCCCTTCGAGAACCAACGCAAGCGCTCTGGCGCCTACTCGAGTGGCTGCTACGACAGCCATCCCTACATTCTCCTGAACTTCCAAGGGACGCTCAACGACACGCTCACACTCGCGCATGAAGCGGGGCACAGCCTGCACACCTATTTCAGCCACAAAACGCAGCCCTACTGGACCTCCCACTATCCGATCTTCGTCGCCGAAGTGGCCTCCACCTTCAACGAGCAGCTCCTGCTGCAACACCTGACTCAGAAAGCGCAGTCGAAGGCAGAGCGGGCGTACCTCGTGCAAATGCAGCTCGAGGGGATCCGCGCCACAATCATTCGGCAAACGCTCTTTGCCGCTTTTGAGCTCCAACTCCACCAATGGGTCGAGGAAGGGGTGCCGCTGACGCCGAAGCTGCTGAAAGAGGCCTACCGCGACCTCAATCGGAAGTTTTTTGGCCCCGACCTCGTCCTCGACGAGGAACTCGACATCGAGTGGGCGCGCATTCCGCACTTTTATTACAACTTCTATGTCTACCAATATGCGACGGGCCTCAGCGCGGCGCTGGCCCTTCATTCCCAAAAGCCGTACGACAAGTATCTCCGCTTCTTGACTCTCGGCGGCAGCCGCTATCCACTCGATCTCCTGATCGATGCGGGATGCGACCTGCGCACGCCGCAACCGGTCGAGGCGGCTTTCGACCGCTTTGATCAATTATTAGCGGAGTTGGAGAGGTTGTTGAGTTAAATCTGAGTCACGGGTATTTATCAGCCTAATATGTCGAAAAAGAGCGCCTCATTTGTCGTCCTCAATGACAAAGGGCTTCACACGCGTCCTTCGACAGAGCTCGTCAAACTCGCGACTCGTTTCCGCTCCAAGATTCGCCTTCTCCACAATACCAGTGTGGTGAATGCGAAGTCGCTGTTGGGGATCTTGATGCTGGCGGCGGAAAAGGGGACGCAAATCGAGATTGAGGTGGAGGGGCCCGACGCCGACGAAGCGCTTGCCGCCCTCTTAAAATTGGCCTCGAACTGCTTTCACATGCATTACTAATTAGAGAACACAGGATGAGCAGGATCGTCGCGCTAACGCGCGCCGGCAGGATAGGCAGGATAAAACAATCATCCTGCTTATCCTGCCCCCGAGCGTTAGCGAGGGGTTATCCTGCCTATCCTGTTTTTCTCTGTTAAATAGTGTCGACGGTGCCGTTGGGGTGGCCGACGAGGACGCGGGGCGCAAAATTGAGGAAGAAGCCGGTGTCGACGACGCCCGGGATTGCGCGCAGCTCGGTTTCGATGAGCTCGGGCGGTTTGGCGGGAAGGGTGAGGTCGAGGAGTCGGTTGCCGTTGTCGGTGAGGGCGTCGCGCCAGGTGGCGGTGTAGCCGAGCGCCTCAATTCGCTTGCGCGTGTGCGCGCTCCCGTAGGGGAGGATCTCGAGGGGGAGTTTGTGGCGGCTGAAGTTGTCGACGAGTTTGGAGCTGTCGACGATGATGAGGAGTTGGGAGGCGCAAGAGGCGAGGATCTTTTCGCGGGTGTGCGCGCCGCCGCCGCCCTTGATGAGCCGCTTTTGCGGGTCGATGGCGTCGGCGCCGTCGACGACGAGGTCGATGCGGGGTGCGTCGTTGAGGTCGAGGAGGGGGATTTTGAGGGAGGTGGCGAGGGCGGCGGAGGCGGCGGAGCTCGCGACGGCTTGGATGGGGAGGCGGCGCGCGGCAAGCGCGCGGATGAAGAGGGCGGCAGTCGAGCCGGAGCCGAGGCCGACGAGGGTGTGGGGCTGGATGAGGTTTGCAGCCGCTTGGGCGACGGCTTCTTTTGCGATCATGAGGGCAGTATGTCAAAAATGAATTGATCGTGTAAAGTGTGCGGCAGAGGTTTGGTATGGTATTAGCTGAAGAGAGTCACAAAACAAAGCGCGCAAGAGAAAAACTGAAGAAACAGTTTGCCGATCACGAGCGCAAGAGCACGAAAGAGGCAGTTGAAGAGAAGCGAGAAGAGATCCATCGGTGGATTGCGCGCCACGCAAGCCATCGCGAGGTGCTGAAGCAGAAGACCATTGCCCTCTTCGATGGGAACCAGAATCCGGCCGAAATGAGCCAGAAGATTGTCGCCATGGCGCAGAAGCTCGAAGCGGAGCTGAAAGACCATAGCGCCAAAGTGGTGTCGTAGACCGATGAAGTCGGTTTTAGAGACGCTGAGAGAGCGGGGCTTTATTGAGCAGGCGACGAGCGAGGAACTCGGCGCCGTGCTGCAAAAGCCGGTCGCGGTTTATGTGGGCTTTGACCCGACGGCCGATAGCCTCCATTTGGGCAATCTGTTGGGCATTATGGCCTTGGCCTGGATGCAGCGGGCGGGCCACAAGCCGGTGGTGGTGCTGGGCGGCGCGACGGGGCGCATTGGCGATCCGTCGGGTAAGAGCGTGGAACGGCCTCTCTTGGCCGATGCTGCGATCGATTTCAATGTGATTCGATTGAAGGGCTTTTTCGAGCGGATTTTGCACGAGCCGGTTGTGGTCAATAATAACGATTGGCTGGGTTCTTTTCCGCTGGTGAGTTTTTTGCGCGATGTGGGCAAGCAGTTTCGGGTAGGCGTGATGCTCTCGAAGGAGATGGTGCGCAATCGGCTCAATTCAGAAGAGGGGATCAGCTACACCGAGTTTAGCTACCAGATTTTGCAAGGGTATGACTTTGTCCATTTGAATCGCGCGATGGGCGTGACGGTGCAGATGGGAGGTAGCGATCAGTGGGGCAATATCGTCTCGGGGATTGAGCTGAGCCGCAAGATGGGCGGGGCCCCGTTGTTTGGGATGACATGGCCCTTGCTGACGCGGAGCGATGGGAAAAAATTTGGCAAGTCGGAAGAGGGCGCGATTTGGCTCGAGGCCGATCGCCTGTCGCCGTATCACTTGTACCAGTATTTAGTGCGGCTCCCCGATGCCGATGTGGGCAAGTGTTTGCGGTTGCTGACGTTTTTGCCGCTGGCGGAGATTCGGGCGTTAGAGGGGAGTCGAGAGCCCAATGTGGCGCAGCGGAAATTGGCTGAAGAGGTGACCCGTTTTATCCATGGAGACGAGGGGTTGCAGGCGGCGTTGAAGGCGACGCAAGGGCTAGCGCCCGGTAAAGAGGCAGAGCTGAGCGCAGAAGCGCTGCGGGAGCTGACGCCGGTGGAATTGCCGAGGGAAGAGGTGGTGGGCGCCAAGTTTTCCGACGTGATGGTTCGCGTGGGACTTGTGGCGAGCAAAGGAGAGGCGACGCGGCTGATTCAGCAGGGGGGTGCGTATGCGAATAATCGGAAGATCGGCGACATGCATGCAGTGATTGTCGTGGGTGACTTGATCGAGGGCGAGTATCTGCTTCTATCCGCGGGAAAGAAAAAACGTCTTTTGGTTCGTATAAGATAATGGTTAATAAAAAATCTTTTTGCATTTAATTCGCTGGTCGCTATCGTCAACAGTTGAAGGGCCTTATGCAATGCCCGTGCAACCTAGAGGAATAAATGGCAATGGCGACCGTTACCAAGAAAAAGTTGATCCACTCAATTTCGCAGAAGAGGGGTCTGCATCCGAATGATGTTCGGACGGTTATCCAGGCGTTTTTGGATGAGATGACCGACTCGCTGTCACAAGGGGACCGCTTAGAGTTCCGCGATTTTGGGGTATTTGAAGTGGTGGAGCGCAAGCAGAAAATCGGACGCAATCCGAAAAATGCCGCGATCCCGATCATCATCCCCGCCCGCAAGGCTGTGAAGTTCACACCCGGGAAAAAGATGAAAAAATTGATTGAATAGTTGCGTGTGAAAGCACCCGACCTTTCCCTTGAGGAGGCGAGTCGCCAGGCTCTCCTCCTCCTCGAATCTGGCGACACCGAGCAAGCGGAAGCTCTCGCTCGTCAGATTCTCCGTTTCCCTCCGCTGCCGACACTTTGGACTCGCGAACACACCTATAAACCGCGGATGAGCGCGTTTGAAGAATTGCGCGGCCGTTTGGGTGGAATGGAGACCATTGAACAGGATCGGGAACGGGGTTTTCAGCTGTTGCCGATGGGCGCGCTGACGTTGACGGGATTGGGCAATGGGTTGGGAACGCTGCAATTTGGCGAGGTGGAGGTCAGGACCTTTGGCCCCCAATGGGCCCCCTGGAGCGATACCGAATGGTTTGGAATCGAGATGCCCCCTCCCTATTTGGGCAAGTGGGGCGAGCGGGAAGCGCGGGCCTGGATTCGGCCGCGCAAGACGACGATTCCAACGTGGATCGAAGTGGGCGCTCGATGGAATGAACGCTCCATCTCACTGGATTTCCGGGTCATGGGGTTGCCTCGCGAACCGGAACTCGGAATGGCGTTCTATATCTCCGCCGCCGCGTGCCGGTTGGAGGGGACGACCCTCAAGCCGGGGGGATTGCAGTCCTATCGAGGGAGAATCCAACAGGTCGACTTTGGGGCGATGCAGCTGCGGATCTCAGAGCCGCTCGAGGGAGAGGTGATCCCCTTATCGGGCTCCGGATCGTTTTGGAATGCCCATTTTCTCGTCGTTACACCGTTGACCGAAGAAACCGTAACTTATACACTTTCAAGCACTTAAGGTAATTATTCCCGCTTGCAAAAAAGGGGAGCGGGGAAGGATAATGGGCGCGTGTCACTTCCAAGGCTATTTTTACTTTCCACTCTCGTCCTCTTCTTAGGCATCGGCTTTGCCGCTTGGGCGAAAAAGCGCAAAACGGCCCCACCTATAGCGGTGGAGGCGGTTGTCGTGAAACCGGCCCCTGTTGCCGTGGTCCCTAAAGTGGTGGCGAAGAAAGAGGCGCCGTTGCCGCGCGATGAGAATCTGCCCGAGGTCAATCGCATTGCGCAGCTGTTTGCGTTCGACTCCTCCAAGCTGCCGTTTGTGGAGACGATTTCCTATACGAGCCGCGTGCCTTGGCTGAAAGATCGCCCGGCTTGGATCGCCGACTATGCGAGCCATTTTGAAACGTCCCGCCACTTCATCGCCCGCAGCTTGAATCGAAAGGCCGATTATTTCACCCAAAAGGTGGCGCCTGGCGATCGGTTCAATGTGTTCAAGCGCAATGCGCAGGTGCAGTTTCACCTGTTGATCGACTTGAAGCGATGCAAGATGTGGTTTTACGCCTTGGATGCGGAAGCGGGGGAGCGGACGCTCCTGAAGACGTATCGGGTGGGACTGGGGCGCGCGGAAGGGAGCCGCTCTTCAGGATCCTTGACTCCGATGGGCAAATACTCCCTCGGCGAAAAAGTCGCCATCTACAAGCCCGGCACGATGGGCACCTTCCAAGACAAGAAGACCGAGATGATCCGCATTTTCGGCACCCGCTGGATCCCGTTTGATCGGGAGCTGGAAGGGTGCTCCGATCCCGCCAAAGGGTTTGGCATTCACGGAGCCCCTTGGATCGCCGATACCAGCGGACAACTCATTGAGGATCGGAGCCAAATCGGCAAGTACAGCAGCGACGGCTGCATTCGGATGACGGCCGAGGATATGGAAGAGCTGTTTGCGATCATCATCACCAAGCCCACCGTGGTCGAGATCGTCCGCGACTTTGCCGAAGCGCGGTTGCCGGGGGCGGAGCGGAAATGACCGTTCTCGCCCACGAGAAGCCAATCTACGATGCAGAAGAGACGCTGAAGCAGCTCCGCAAGCAGGACTTCCTCTCGCCGAAAGAATTAGCCGAGATGGAGCACAAGCTCGAACAGCTGCGCCAAAAGACCTACCGCGAGCTCAAGCCGTGGGATCGGGTCGCCATTTCGCGCCATCCGCAACGCCCTCACGCCCTCGATTTTATCCGCGCGATGACCGATGAGTTTGTCGAGTTGCACGGCGACCGCGCATTTCGGGACGACCGGGCGGTGATCGGCGGGTTGGCTCGGATCGGCGCGTGCAAGTGCGTCATTCTGGGACAGGAAAAGGGAAATGATACGGAGAGCCGTCTCGCCCATAACTTCGGAATGCCCCACCCGGAAGGGTACCGCAAAGCGCTCCGGTTGATGGAGATGGCCGAAAAATTTAACTTGCCTGTGGTCGCCCTGCTCGATACCCCCGGTGCCTATCCTGGCCTTGCGGCCGAAGAGCGGGGACAGGGGTGGGCAATCGCCCGCAACTTGCTCGAAATGGCCCGCCTGCGCACGCCGATCGCGATCTTGGTCATTGGTGAAGGGTGCTCCGGCGGCGCGCTCGGCATGGGGGTTGGCGATGTGATCGGCATGCTGCAGCACGCCTACTACTCGGTGATCTCGCCCGAGGGGTGCGCCTCGATTTTGTGGAAAGAGGCAGGCAAAAACGCAACTGCGGCCGAAATCCTCAAGATGCAGGCGGAAGATCTCCTCGGATTGGGGCTGATCGACCAGATTCTCCCTGAACCGCTGGGGGGCGCGCACCACAATCCAACTGCGGTATTTGCCACGGCAAAAGCATTCTTGATTGAACAGCTGGAGCTCCTCAAGGGTTTGCCGCTCGACCTTCTCTTAGAAAAGCGCTACCAAAAATTCCGGAAAATGGGCACAGTAATCGGTTAGTTCCGATACATGAAGCTACTTTTACAAGCTGCCCTCCGCTCTAGCCGTCACCTTGCTTTAGCCCTCATTACATTGGGCACGCTCTTGTGCCTCTCGATCGCCAACTCATGTGAGATGTTCTCCATGGGGCTGATGGCCAATACCGGCGCCGACTTTTTTTCGCTGTTTTCGCCCGAGGGAAAGGGGCAGAAAGAGAAGATCCGGTTGCGCGATGTGGTGGAGCGGTGGGACAAGATCGACGAAAACCACGATGGCGTGATTACGAAACGGGATGCCGCGCTGTATCTCTCGCAGCGGCGTGGCCACAATCCGCTGCAGCTGGTCATGCATTGGGTGTCGGCGCGGTTTGACATCAGCGCGAATATCGGCCTTTTGATTCTGATTATCAGCTGTGTCGCGCTCTTTAAAGCGGTCACGCTGTTTGCGGCGCGGTATGCGACGCAGCTTTTGTCCATTCGGGTGACGCGCGACTTGCGGCAGCAGTACTTTGAGCACATCCAGTCGCTCCCGCTCAGCTTTTATCAAGACTACAATCTGGGGAGTTTGACCTCGCGCGCGGTCGGCGATGCGGGGCAAATCGCCTCGTCGCTGAACTCGTGTCTCACCAACTACTTTCAGACGCCGTTTACGATTTTATCCAACTTGATGATGTGTTTCGTCTTGTCGTGGAAACTGTCGCTCATCATCTTCTTCGGATTGCCGCTGATTGTGTTGCCGGTGCTCTACCTCACGCGGCAGGTGAAGCGGCTCACGCGGCAGCTGCAGCGCAATCAGGAAAACTTCACCTCGGTGCTCCTCGATTTCCTCTCGGGGATTCAGACGATCAAGATCTTTGCGATGGAGGCGTTTTCGCTCCGCAAGTACAAAGAGCAAAACGATCGGATGGCGCATCTCGAGAGCAAGAGCGCCAAATACGGCCTTATGACCCGCCCCATTTTGCACCTGGTCTCCACCGCCTGTTTGGCCACGGTCGTCTTGGTAGGTCTCTACTCGTTTCACATGACCATCGGCGAATTGCTCATGTTCAGCGGTTTGCTCTATTTATTCTATGAGCCGGTGAAGAAGTTTGCCGAGGAAAACTCCAACATGCAAAAAGGGGTCGTCGCGGCGGAGCGGATGTTTGAGGTGCTGCAGATTAAGCCCCAGATCGAAGACCAAGAGGGGGCGCAGGTCCTCGATGGGTTCCGCGAGAAAATTGAGTTCGACCACGTTTGGTTCCGCTATCGCGACGAGTGGGTGTTGCGCGACCTGACCTTTACGATCAACAAGGGCGAGATCGTCGCCATTGTCGGATCTACAGGTTCGGGCAAATCGACCCTTGTGCAGCTGATTCCGCGCCTTTACGAGGTGCAGAAAGGGGAGATCCGGATCGACGGCTTGCCTCTGCAGAAATTCACTCAGCGCTCGATTCGGGAGCAGCTCGCTGTCGTGCCGCAGCGCCCCTTTCTCTTCTACGATACAGTGGCCGAGAACATCTCCTTTGGGCGCAATTACACGCGCGCGGAGATCGAAGAGGCGGCCCGCAAAGCGCACGCCCATGAGTTCATCGTCAACTTGCCCAAGGGATACGACACCCTCCTCGCCGAAATGGGGAAAAGCCTCTCAGGGGGGCAGGCGCAGCGGATCGCCATTGCCCGCGCCCTTGTGAAAAAGGCGCCGCTCCTCATCCTCGACGAGGCCACCTCTTCGCTCGACGCGCTCAGCGAGCTGAAGATTCAAGACGCAATCGAGAGCCTCCACGGCGAAGTGACGCAGCTCATCATCGCCCACCGCCTCACCACCATCGAGCACGCCGACCGGATCCTCTTCATCGAGCGGGGGCAGCTCCTCGCCCAAGGGACCCGCGCCGAGCTCCTCGAGCGCTGCCTCCCCTTCCGCGCCCTTTGGGATACCTACTACCGCACCGAAGGAGCGGTAGCTCTTCAAAAAAATTAATTGCCTATTTCTGCGAACAGGCGTATACCCTTTCCCCTTCTTGGTAAAATAAATTTGAGAAACCAGTTTGTGGCAATTTCACGAGGTTCACCTCCTTCGGATCTTCCCCCAGGGTGATTGGGAACGCCTGACGACGACCCCCTATCCGCGCTTTTACCGAGGCTTGCCGCGGCTCTTCCTTCGCGCGCAGCCCTCCCAATCCAAACTAGCGGATGGATATACCCACGCGCCCACACTCGTCCGCACCCTCGCTCTCAAGGCGATGGCCCCGCTCTACTTTGCCAAATCAGTTCGCTACATCCAGCGCCTGTACTGTGAGCAAGAGGAGGTCGCCTCGCTCCTCAGCCCCCACTTTCCCACCGTCGACTTTCTCAACTCGCCCGAGGGCGCAGAGCTTATCCTGCGACCTGTCCCCCTCGGTCTCCATTCGCTGCAATGGGGGCTCCTCAACACCGATCCCCCCTTTGAGATCAACCCCGACCTTCTCGCCCTCGCGCAAAACCGGCTTAGCCCTTATCCGCTCACCCTCAAGCTCCTCCGCCTCGCGTGGGAACAGAAGCTGCACAAGCTCCAACAGCCGCTGAGCGAGTGGGTCGAAGAGTGGGTCTTGCAAACGTCCGACTTACGCCCCCTCTCCGCCCTCGAAGCGGAGCTCACGCCCCTCTGGGATCGGTCGGAGG
>CAYGOG010000005.1:14249-15565 GCA_964351415.1 uncultured bacterium
TCGAGAAGGCGGCTGAGCAGGGCTGGAGCGGGTTCGCGCTCAAGACCGCCAAGGCCTGCTCCCTCGGCCGCCTCATCCGCACGGAATTTTCCGCCTTGCCCCTCCTCAAAGGGCTCGCCGCGCGCCTCCTCCTCCACGCCGAGCGACCGCAACTGGCCATGACGGAAGAAGATCTCTTCCAGCGCTTCCTCAACGGCCAAATCCCGTTTGCCCACTTCATGACTTTGCTCCGCTCTGCGCTCATTGACCTGAAATAGGGACAAGGGGTACAGGCGGGGTGTGGAACCGCTTCGATTGGCCATTCGGCGAGAGGTCACTGCCTTGCTTCGCAACTTGCGCGATCCTGCGATCGGGCAGCGGCTGAGTTATCTCTCTGAGTTGGGCCGCTCGGTTCGGGGCCGCCTCAGCCTCGATGTAGCGCAGTTAGTGCGCGATGTGGAGCTCTTTCGCGTGCAAGGGGGAGAGGGGCAGCGTTTAGATGTGGAGCGGGGCGCGTTGAAAATCATTGGGGAGACAATCGAATTATGAAGATCGGAGATGCGAGTTCCGTTGCGCCGTCAGGCGATGACTACAACCAAGACCTGCTGAATAGCGCGCAGAAGTTTCAGGACGCGTTCGACAGCTATCAATTTGCGCAGACGAGCGAAGAGAAGACGCAGTATCAGGCGATGATGACGCAGCAGATGGCGCTTATGAACGCCGCTTGCCGCGAGATCAAGCGTTCCGGCCTCCAGAAACAGGAGAGGCTTGTCGAGACCGACTATGCGGCGTACATAAAAAACCCAAGCGATGAAAACCTCGCAGCCCTGCAACACGATTTAATCACCCTGCAAGACTACGTGACCGAGAATAACCAGTAGAGAGTTTCTTATTTAAGGGATCTGGTCTATAATGCTTTTTCATCAAACGCATTAAACTATTCTCTACAAAGGACTTGTCATGGCTGCCGCGATCGCTTCCCATGCCCCCATTACTCAGATGCCTCATCACAGTCACAGCTTTTCTCCCCATCTCATAAAGGGTAGGGGAGCCGTAATCAACGTTGCCGAGTGCCGAAGCGCCGCTGAACGAGGGGATGCAGTGGCTCAATGCTACCTTGGGGTCATGTATGAATACGGCCGAGGTGTAGACCAAGACGAGGGCAAAGCCGCCGATTGGTACCGAAGAGCCGCTGAGCAAGGGGATGCAATCGCTCAATTCAACATTGGGGTCATGTATGAAGACGGCCGAGGTGTAGACCAAGACGAGGGCAAAGCCGCCGATTGGTACCGAAGCGCCGCTGAACAAGGGGATGCAGATGCTCAATTCAATCTTGG
>CAYGOG010000005.1:15665-19724 GCA_964351415.1 uncultured bacterium
ATTGGTACCGAAGCGCCGCTGAACAAGGGGATGCAGATGCTCAATTCAATCTTGGGGTCATGTATGAATACGGCCGAGGAGGGTTAGGACAAAACGAGGCCGAAGCCGTCCGTTGGTACCGAAGAGCCGCTGAACAAGGGGATGCAGTCGCTCAATGCTACCTTGGGGATATGTATAAAGACGGCTTAGGGATAGAACGAGACGAGGCCGAAGCCGTCCGTTGGTACCGAAGCGCCGCTGAACAAGGGAATGCAGAGGCTCAAGGCTACCTTGAGGACATGTGTGCAGGCGGCCGAGGGTGAGGATATACCGCTATTAGTCGTAGATGTGGTGCGGGTGGTGGAACGAGAATCCTTCTGACTTGAGTTTGTGGTTAGAGACCCGTTTGTTGCCGCTGTGGAGGTTGGGGTGGGTGGGATCCCAGACGACTCGCTTGGAGCGGTGGAGGACGGCGAGGTGGTCGTAGAGCTCGCGCCGCGTGGGGTGGTCGTCGTCGGCGACGTTATAGAGGCCGGTGAGCTTGTGCCGCAGGGCATAGTCGAGAGCTGAGACGGCATCGTGTTTATGGATCAGGTTGGTATAGGAGTCGCCGTTGCCAGGTAAGCTATTGCCAGCATAGCGGCGGATCTTGTGGGAGAGCTCGCGGCCGGGGCCGTAGATCTCGGCGAGGCGGAGGATGAGGACGTGCCAGCCAAGGTCTGTGAGGGAGAGGTAGGTGTTTTCCGTTTCGATGAGGATTTTGGCTTGGTCCCAGGTGGAGAGGAGAGGCGCGGCCTCGTCGACCCAGCGGCCGTGGTGATCGCCGTAGACTGAGGTGGATGAGGTGTAGAGAAGGCGGCGGGGCAGGGCGAGCTGTTGGGCCAGTCGCTTGATCGCCCGGGCGAGGTTGAGGTAGGTGTCTTCGTAGTCTTGCCGGTCGTCCGCACCTACGGTGACGATGAGGGTGTCGTTGTCATGGAGGAGGGTGGCGAGCTCTTCTTCGGGAGAGCCGCGCAGGAGGACGACGTGCTGCGCGACGCGGGCGAGCTCCTCGACCCGCTCTGGCTTGCGGGTGGTGGCGGTGACATGGTGCCCCTCTTTCTTGAGCCGCTTGGCGAGCTCCATGCCGATGTAACCACAACCAATGATCGCAATATTCATAAGAGTCACATAAGAATAGCGATTTCAAGCATTTGGTAGCAAATTTAATTTGAGGAATGCTTCTTTTAACGAGGCGTTTTCTTTCTTGTCGAGGGCGCCGTTTTGGGAGAGCCACGCGACGTAGTCTTTCGGGACGTCGGCGAGGGGCTTGCCCTGGTGTTTGCCAAACGGCATGCGGCTGAGGACTTGGGGCTGCGAGAGGAGCGCGAGCGCTTTGTGGATGGGGAGGTCGTCGACGAGGCCGAGGTACACTTTGTGCAGCGTTTGCACGTCGTCGAGGGCGCGGTGCGCTTGGTTGGCGGGGAGGCCAAAGAGCTCGCGGAGGACTTGCAGCGAGTGGCGCGGCAGGTCGGAGCGGTATTTGCGCGACCACTTGAGGGTGTCGAAGAACTTCCAGTGGGAGGGGAAGGGGAGTTGAGCCCGTTCAAACTCGGCCTCGAGGAACGGTTGGTCAAAGGCGTCGTTGTTGTGTGCGATGAGGACGACGTCGCCGGCGCAAAATTCGAGGAAGGAGGGAGCGAGGGTGGCAAAGGGAGGCGCATCGGCGACCATGGCGTCGGTGATGTGGGAGATGGCGGAGGCCTCTGCGGGGATGGAACATCCGGGATGGATGAAAGAGCAAAAGGTCTTGTCCCGCTCAGGGTCAAAGGCGGCAAGTTCGATGATCCGGTCTTGTTTGGGTCGGATGCCGGTGGTCTCGGTGTCGTAAAAAATCGGGCGCATGGCGCTATGTAAGCTGAAAAAAATGATTTTCGGCAACCGGAGTTTTCGGTACTATTGGGGACCATGAAAAAGACTCTGATGGTCTGCGTCTCTCTTTTGTTATTAGGGGGATGCATGAATAGCGGCGAAGACGATTTGCGCACCGTTCCGGTGACGAATAACCCCAACCTATTGCCGCGCGGTGGCGGCGGGATGGGCGCTTCAACTGGCCCTTTTTAACCCCTCCTGTTATAGCAAAACTGAATGGGCTATCACTATTTTCCCTATGACGCCAAGGCTGTGTTGCAAGAGCTCGGGAAAGAGCGAATTTTGCAGGCGCTGGAGAAGATGCTCTTGATCCGCAACTTAGAGGTGCGGGGCGAGGCGGGCTATCAGCAGGGCAAGGTGGGTGGCTTCTACCACTCCTATGCAGGTCAAGAGGCCATTCAGGTGGGCTGCTTGATGGCGTCTAGCGCAAAACACTGGTACACAACGACTTATAGATGTCACGCACTGGCCTATTTGCTGGGCGCGACGCCGCGGGAGATCATGGCGGAGCTATATGGGAAAGCGACGGGCAATGCGGGGGGGCGCGGCGGCTCGATGCACCTCTATGCGGAGCGGCTCTTGGGCGGCGTGGGGATTGTGGGGGGGCATGTGCCTTTGGCGACGGGCGCGGCCTTCTCGATCAAGTATCAGAAGCAGGCGGGGCTTGTCTCGTTTTGCTTTTTAGGCGATGGCGCCTTTGCCCAAGGGGCGGTGCACGAGTCGCTCAACATGGCATCGCTCTGGAAGCTGCCCTGTATCTATGTGATTGAGAACAATCAATGGGGCATGGGGACGAGTGTGAAGCGGGCGATTTGCGTGGAGCCGATTGCGGAGCACTTTGCCCCTGCCTACGACATAAAGAGCTACTCGGTTGACGGGATGAATCTGCTCGCGACCTATGCGGCGTTTCAAGATGCGGTGGCGTATGTGCTGAAAGAGGGGAAACCGGTGTTGATGGAGGCGGTGACAGAGCGGTTTCGCGGACACTCGATCTCCGATCCGGCCTTCTATCGCACAAAAGAAGAGCTGCAGCACGCAATGGAGCGCGATCCGATTTTGCTCGTGAAGAAGCTGTGTTTGGAGCAGGGGTGGTTGACTGAAGAGGGCTTTAAGGCGCTCGATAAACAGCAGCGCGAAATTGTGCTCGATGCAGTGAAGTTTGCCGAGGAGAGCCCCGATCCCGACCCGATCCATCTAGAGGAGGGAGTATATGCCGACCCAACTCATTGAAATTCGGGAAGCATTGAGACAGGCCCTCGACGAGGAGATGGCCCGCGACAAACGGGTGTTTATCTTGGGCGAAGAGGTGGCCGAGTACAATGGCGCTTACAAGGTGACGAAGGGGATGCTCGCCAAGTGGGGCCCCGAGCGGGTGATCGACACGCCGATTTCAGAAAACGGCTTTGTCGGTCTTGCTATTGGCGCGGCGATGACAGGGCTGAAGCCGGTTGTCGAGTTTATGAGCTGGAACTTCTCCTTTGTCGCGGCGGATCAATTGATCTCGAACGCGTGCAAGACGTTTTACATGTCGGGCGGTCGATTCCGTGTGCCGGTGGTGTTTCGGGGCCCCAACGGCGCCGCGGCGCAAGTCTCGTGCCAGCACTCCCACTGCGTCGAGGCGATTTACGGCAATCTGCCCGGTTGGGTGTTGATTGCCCCTTCGAATGCCTATGACGCCAAGGGGCTTCTCAAGTCGGCCATTCGGTCGGAGAATCCGGTCCTCTTTTTGGAAAACGAGCTCGAATATGGCGAGAAGGGGGAAGTGCCCTCCGAGGAATATCTCGTTCCGATTGGCGTTGCCAAAGTGGTGCGCGAGGGGAAGGATCTGACGATCATCTCCTATTCCCGCGCGCTGAGGTGGTGTTTACAGGCAGCTGCGGAATTGGCAAAAGAGGGGATCAGCGCGGAAGTGATCGACCTGCGGACGATAAAGCCGCTCGATATCGCCTGTTTAGCGGCTTCGGTGCGCAAGACCCATCGGGTGTTGCTCGTCGAAGAGGGGCACCAGTTTGCCGGCATCTCGGCAGAGCTGGGATTTCAAATTCAGCAGCATTGCTTCGACTTTCTCGATGCGCCGCTCGCGCGGGTGTGCCAGCGCGAAACGCCGATGCCCTATTCAAAAATTTTGGAGCATGAGACACTCCCCAATCCAGACCGCATACTCGCAGC
>CAYGOG010000006.1:0-19405 GCA_964351415.1 uncultured bacterium
GCCCGGTATCGGCGTCAAAATATGAAAGGCATTCTTCTCGCGGGGGGGAGCGGCACACGGCTCTATCCGGCGACACTTGCGGTTTGCAAGCAGCTTTTGCCTGTCTTTGACAAGCCGATGATCTATTACCCGCTCTCTACCCTCATGTGGGCGGGCATTCGGGAGATTTTGATTATCTCCACGCCCGAGGACACGCCGCGGCTGCAGCGCTTATTTGGCACGGGGGAGCAACTGGGGCTTCAGATCGGCTATGCCGTGCAGCCCAAGCCGGAGGGGATTGCGCAGGCGCTCCTAATCGGCGCTTCATTTATCGGCCAAAGTCCCTTTGCCCTGATCCTGGGCGATAACCTGTTTTACGGCAGCGACCTCTCCGACCACTTGCGCGCGGCGGGGCAGATTGTGTCGGGGGCGCACATCTTCGCCTACCGCGTTCACGATCCGGCTCGCTATGGCGTCGTTTCGTTTGATGCGCAAGGCCGCGCCCTCACCCTCGAGGAGAAGCCCCTGCACCCGAAATCCCCCTACGCGGTGCCGGGACTCTACTTCTATGGTCCCGAGGCGGTTGAGTGGGCTCGCACGCTGAAACCCTCTTCTAGAGGGGAGCTGGAGATTACCGACTTAAGCCGCCTGTTCTTGGAGCGAGGGGAGCTGACGGTGACGCCGCTCGGCCGCGGGCACGCCTGGCTCGATACGGGGACCTTTGATGCCCTCCAGAAGGCCTCGGCATTTGTGCAGGCGCTCCAAGAGCGGCAGGGGATTAAAATCGCCTGCCCCGAGGAGATCGCCTACAAAATGGGCTATATCACAGGGGCGCAGTTGCAGCGCCTTGCCAGCATCTATAAAAACGAGTATGGCGAATATCTGCGTGGATTGGCGGATCATCTATCTCCGCTTTTTCTCAGTAGCACATAAAAAATAAGAAATAAAAAAAAGGGTTCCCTATAGGCAGTCGGGGGTTGCACCCCCAGCTGCCCCTGCAAAGGCTTTTTCTGACTTTGCCAAATCGATCCTTCTGCGGAGGGGCTGTGTGGAACACAGCTCCCCCCTTGTGCGGATCGATTTTGCTTTGCCAGAAAAACCCGTCGGCTGCTCCGTGAGAGGGCCGCTTCGCGTCCCTCTTTCACTGCGCAGTGCTCGCAGTCGGGGTTTCGCCCCCGCTGCCCCTCTAGTGGCAACGAATTCTGAACGAACTGTTTGCAGAACACATTGTAAAGCCGGCTTTACATTGAGTTTCGTATTGGGGGTGCAACCCCCGACTGCCTATAGAAAACCCTTTTTCTTGCTTTTTTCATCCCTCCGGCGTCTCTGAAAGTATTGAACGGTATATCTCAAGATCGTATCCTAGGGAGATATGGATGAATTTCTCGCTTATCTAGTCAAGAACGTCGTTACGGATCCAGAGGCTGTCCAGGTGCGCTCCGAAACAGGCCCCGACGGAACTCTGTTTATGATCCGAGTCGCCCCGCAAGATGTGGGCAAAGTGGTCGGCCGCAAAGGCAATGTCATTCGCTCGCTGAGGACATTGGCAGGCGTCATCGCCGCGCGGTTAGGTTTTCGAGTACAGGTTGAAGTGGAACAGCCGCAATGTTAAAGATTCAGTTGGAAGAGATTGAGCGCCGCATTGTCCTTCATTTAGAGGGACGCGTGGATGTCGGAACGGCGCCCCAGCTCGAGAAGAAACTCGATGGTTTGATGGCGGAAAATCCGGTGATGATCCTCGACTTCGGTCAGGTGGACTACTTGAGCAGCGCCGGTATGCGGGTGCTGCTCTCCAGTTCCAAAAAACTGAAGGCCAAAAAGGGCGCGCTTTTGCTGTGCGCCATGGGCGAAGAGGTGCTTGAAGTGATCCGCATGGCGGGGTTGGACAAAGTGTTGCCGATCTTTGAAACTGAAGCCGAAGCGGTACGGTCTAGCTTGTGAACCAAATGCTTCTTCCCCAACAAGAGCGGGTTGCAGCTCCGGTGAAGAAGAAGAGGGTGCTGGTCATTGGAGGGCCGACCGCCTCGGGGAAGACAAAGCTGTCGCTGGCGTTGGCTCAGGCTTTGGGGGGCGAGATTGTGTCGGCCGACTCGATGCAGGTCTATCGGGGCATGGACATCGGCACAGCCAAGGCAAGCGTTGAAGAGCGGGGCTTGATTGCACACCACCTGATCGATCTGTGCGATCTGCGCGAGCCGTTTAATGTCGCACACTTTTACGATCGCGCTCAAGAGGTGATTCGGGATATTTTAGCGCGCGACAATGTGCCCATTGTGGTGGGAGGATCGGGCTTTTATATCAGGACACTGTTGTATGGCCCGCCCGAAGGCCCTCCGTCGGTGCCCGAGGTGCGCGATCAGCTGATGCGGCAGATCGAAGACTTGGGCCCCGAGGTGTTGTATGAGCGGCTTCAGATGCTCGACCCCGACTATGCGGCGACGATCTCGGAATACGATCGACACAAGATCGTGCGGGCGCTCGAAATCATGGCGCTCTCGGAGAAAAAAGTGAGCGATTTTCCCAAGCCCGATCGATTGGAATACGACTATCGGTGTTGGTTTATCTACTACCCACGGGAGCGGCTGTACACGCGGATCGAGATGCGGTGCGACGAGATGATGCGGCAGGGGTTTTTGGATGAGGTCAGGGCGCTCGAGGAGAGGGGGCTGCGCCAAAATAGCTCGGCTGCCCAGGCGATTGGGTATCGCCAGGCGCTCGATTTCCTGTCGAGCGGACAGGGATCTGAAGATCGGGAGGCCTTTTTGGCCGCCTTTAAACGGGCCACCCGCCGCTATGCCAAACGGCAGTTCACCTGGTTCCGGAAGGAGCCCCTATTCCGCTGGCTCAACGTCGAGGAGTTCGACCTGGAGCACCTGAAAGAGCTGATCCTTCAGGATTTCGAGCGCGGAATTTAGCAACCAATTGATTATTAGCTCTTTAAGTAATTCAAATAGGCATTTGAGTTATTTTTAAAAAATTGATATAATCTTAACAATTAAAGGAGCGAAATGGCAGCAGCAGCAGGTGCAGGGGGCATGGCCCGAGTCGATTCGGTCGAGGTTGACTTCATTGAAGACGGCGTGGCGAGGACTGGTCGCGGAGAGCGGATTGGTTCTGGATCGGGAGGCCGTGTATTTGAGTTTCTGGATAGCGTCCTCAAGGTAACAAAGGAAGGCGATGTTGCCGAAGCGATGAGGCTGACGGCAGATGAAATCGCGAAGCTGACAGAGGCGGGGGGAATTGCCAATGCGATTCAATTGAAAAGTCCCGATATTATCAGAACCCGCGATGGAAGCCCGGCGCTCTTGATGGAGAAGGCGGTCGGGTTTCCTCTCAATGACTTGATCCGGTATGGGGCCCTCAAAGAGCAAGACATTTGCAATATTGCCAAAGCGTTGGTTGACACAGTGCTCGATTTAGATAAGAAACAGATATTTCACGGCGATATCAAACCCGCTAACCTGATCTATGACTCCCTTACAGGTAGATTGCAGGTATTGGATTGGGCGCTTCTAGCGCCTAAGGGGCACTATGCGAGCGGGCTATCAGAAGGGGACCGGTATGACAAGTTTACTCCCGGGTATCGACCTCCGGGTTGGATTCAAGGCCAAATGCCCCGCTATCCCGATTTGTGGAGTGTCGCCTGCACAATTGTGGAAGCGGCGACGGGCAGGGCTCTCTTTAGATATAAGGTTCGGGAGGGCGATGAGGCAAACCAAGTTCTGATGGCCGTGATTTGCCATGTGCTCGAGGTCCCTCCTCCTCCCGGCTTTTTTGATGCGAATCCAGTTGGCAATCGAGCGATCTTTGGGGGCTTCGTAAGTCGACTCGAATTTTGGCCGCTCTTGCAGCTCAGAGAGGTGATCGATGACCTCCCCAAGGATCTACGCCCGTTTATCAAAGCGGTCTTAACGCTAAAGGACTCTCCGACCCTAGAGGTTCTCAGGGAGCTCCCCGGGATGCGCAATACGTTGACTTTCTTCTATCAAGCGCCTGCTGCCGATCAGAGAATTTCGGAGATGCGCTTATTTGTCGATAGAGTGGGTGTTTGGACCGCCCCCGAAGAGGGCACTGCAGGGGCCCGTTATCAGATTCCCGCTGCTGGCAAGTATGTGGCACAGTGGCTTCAGGACGGAACAAGGGGCGAACAGGCCCTTGCGATCAAGGAACTTGCATGCCTCTCGTTTGCGGGGCGATGGGTGGTGCGGACTCCCGATGGGGCCTATCTCGCCCCCCCTACGGGCTGTGCTGTATCATAAAATTGATCCCCCCTTTTCAGAAATCAGGCAGATGGAGTACTCTCGTAGGGTGATTTTTTCCCATGACTACTATGACCTCCCCAACCGAATCTGAAGTAAACCGTCCCCCCATGAGCGATGCCATCCGTGAGTTTACGGAGAAGTTGCAGGCGCTCCCCACGCCCGAAGAAAAGATCGCCTTTGGACTTGGGTTTATGCGCCAGACGATCTCCCAGGAAGGGGGAAGCCCCCGCTTCCGCGAATTCTGGGAGGCGCGGCGCCACACATTGCCTCTCTTTAAAGAGAAGGTCGATGTGTCGATCCGCTCCAAACTGTGGGGAGAGTTCATGGAACTCACCCAAGAGGCGCGCAAATTAAAAGAGATGCTCGAGCAAGAGTCCACCTTTGCGATGGAGCAAATCGACCTCGCGATCGTCGCGCTGGAAGCCGATGTCGCACGGCTCGGCGAGCTGCTCGCAGAAGCGCCCGAATTGCCCTTCTCTCCTGCCGCAGGCGAGCTGTATGAGAAGCGCGACCAGTACAACGCGATGCAGCGCGAACTCAATTTGCTCAATACGCTGGCGAGCCGCTTGAATGGGTTGCGCAAAGAGATTCTGAAAACCGACATGCGGATCCGCTTTAAGACAAAGTTCTTGAAGCGCTTGAGCGAGCTGGGAGATAAAATCTTCCCGCGCCGCAAAGAGCTGATCGACGGCGTGAGCTCCGAGTTTGAACGCGATGTCACAGCCTTTGTCGAGCGGTACTTTGCCGCAGGGCAAGTGGGCGGCGCCCGTTACTTTGAACTCAGAGAGGCGATCAAGGCGCTGCAGTCGACCGCAAAGTTGCTGACGCTGAGCTCCGAAGTGTTTACCCGCACCCGCGTAAAATTGAGCGAGTGCTGGGATCTCGTGCGCGAACTTGAGAAAGAGCGGAAGCGGTTCGTTGCCGAAGTGCGCCAAGCCAACTCAGAGAAAGTAAACGAGCTGCAGGCCCGCATTGTGGCGCTTGCAGGGACCGCAAGCTTGCGCGAGTTAGACGCGGCGCTCGAAGAGGTCAGCCGCGAGATGCGGGGATTAGCTGAACTGACCCGCGACGACGTGCGCTTCCTGCGCGATGAGATGTCGAAAGTGCGTGCGCCGCTCGCTGCGGTGGAAGCGGACAAGCAGAGAGAGCTCGAGCAGCAAGAGCGCGCCCGCCAAAAAGCGAAGCGCGACCGCATCGATGCGTACAAAGCCCGCGCTCAAAGCGCTGGCAAAGAGACGCCCGCCGAAGGCCTTGCCGACGAACTCACAGCGCTTGAAGGGGAGCTTAATTCGCTCGAAGTGACGAATTTCGAAAAGCAAAACCTCGATCGCCTCTTGCGCCCCCTGCGCCACCTCGTGGCCGAGCATCGGGAGCGGGTCTTCCTCACGGACGACCAGCGCCATACGCTCGAAAACTTGCGCGCTGCCCTCGACCAAAAGAAAAAGCGGCGTGCCGAGATTAAAGAGCAGTTGGAGCAACACAGGCGCTCTCTCGCTTCTTCGGGGCTCGACTTTGAAAAGGCGATGGCTCTGCGCGAATCGATCGAGCAAGAAAAAGAACAACTTGCTAAAGTAGAAGAAGGGATCGAAGAGCTCGAAACCAAGATGACCGAGCTCGACTAGGTGTCGAGTTAGGTGAAGTCGTCGATGAATCTGTGCCCAGGCTTCTCAGCAGGGCAACGCGCGGAGCGCGACGGCAACTTTTTATAAGTTGCTGAGCGCGAGCGCTAAGCCATGCTGAGAAGGATGGGTCAGATTCACCGACGAATTCACCTAACTCGACACTAAGATCCTTTAGGGGAACTTCTTGCTGGAACTCGTGTTGCGGCGCTATCGCTATGCGGTAGCGCTCCCACTCTTAGAAAGCTTGCGCGATGCGATTCACCGCTATCAGCGCCTCTGCAGTCAAGACCCCACCCCCATTACACTCTCTCTCGAAGTCGAAGAGGAACAACTCCTCGCCGACCCCGCAATGCTCGCGCAGCGCCCCGACTTTTTGGAGGCGCACTGCTCCCTCATCGGCGATCTTCCCATTTGGGCCGAGGGGAAGGCGCCCCCGCACCACGCTTGGACGCCGCTCCCCCATCCCTATCCCTTCCCGTCGCAGCCACTCGAACGCTCCCTCGAGATGAAGATCGACTTCCCTACGCAATACCCCTTTCTCGCCGGCGTCATCCTCTACGCGCTCGCCCACGGGACGCAGTTTCTCTACCCGTTTGCCGGCAGCCCGCCGTGGCCCTGTGAGATTGCCTATCCGAACGTCCCCGAAAAGTCGGAGGCGCACGTCTCCATTTTAAAAAACGGCCTTATCTGGCGCAAACTCACCCGCGTGGGCAACATCCACTTCATGGGGCGGGCGCTGCAGGCGCTCATCGCCGACGCGCTGAACCTCGCCCTCGACGCCGCTACAGAGACCCCCTCGCAAAACGAAGAGGCTCTATTTTTGCGCCTGTTCCCCGCGCTCGATCAGCGGATCCGAGACCTCGTCCCCTCGGCCAAACCGCAGTGGGAAGCGGCCACCTGGAATACCGTCATGGAGCCGCGCTGGGATCATTATCTGGAGCAGATCGCCACGCGCGATGAGATTTCCAGCTACCTGCGGACGCAAATCGACCAATTTGCCGAGCGGGGGATTCGCGAAGCGGAGCTCACAATCGAGCTTTTCCGCGCCTCTTATCTGCCGGCGCTGGAAGCGCGCCGCCAAGAGTGGATTGGCGCGATCCAATCGCTTCGCAAAACGGGTGATGCAGCCCCCGATGCCGAGATCAAGCAGCTCCACTTGATGACCCAATCGCTTGGGACCGCGTGCCAAGAGATCGACCACCTGGAGAAGCTCCTCCACGAGGTGCGCCCCCTCACGGGAGAGGCGCTCGCCCGCTCGTCCCTCTCTCTCCTTTCCCCCAAACGGGAAGCGGCAAGCCAAGCGCTCGCCGCCCTCTCGGGCTGGATCGAGGCAAATGACTGGCCGCTCCCCAAAGTGCGGATGTGGAGAGCCGGATGAAGCGCATCGGCCTCTTTGGCGGCACCTTTGATCCGATCCACCTGGGGCACCTCAACCTCGCCCTGGAGCTCCAAGAAATCCACCAACTCGACGAGGTGCTCTTTTGCCCCGCTGCCCTCTCGCCGTTCAAGGAAGCGACGCCCCCCGTGGCCTCCCCGCAGGATCGGTATAAACTCGTGGAGCTGGCGCTCGAGGGATTTCCCCGCTTCCGGATCACGCCCGTCGAGATCGACCGCGGCGGCATCTCCTACACCATCGACACCGTCGCTGCCCTGATGACCTCCCATCCCGACGTCCGCTTCAACCTCCTCCTTTCCGAAGAGGCAGCCGTCCATTTTCCGCAGTGGAAAGAGGCGGAGCGGCTCGCCGAGCTTGCGCCCCCCTTGGTTGGCTCCCGCAGAGGCTATACCCCCCGATTCCCCCAAACCCCCGTGGGGCGCGCGCTCCAAGAGGGGGTCACCCCCACCCGGGTCTTTGAAATTTCCAGTACTGAGGTGCGGGACCGGCTCCACCGGAAGCTCCCCTGCGGCCATCTGATTCCCGCCAAAAGCCTGGACTACATTCTTCTCCATTCCCTCTATTGAGCCAATATGAGAGAATCTAGGGACTTTGAAATAAATCCCTGAATTTTTATTGTGCAAAATGATGCGGCAAACGCCACTAGAGACCCTCAGCCAGATCGCCCAAACGGTCTACGACAAAAAAGGGTTTAACATCCTCGCACTCGACGTGCGCAACATCTCCTCGATTACCGACTACCTGTTGATCGCAGAGGGCAATGTGGATCGCCACGTCTCGGCGATTGCCCATGCAATTATGGGGGAAGTTAAGGAGCATCCACTTCACGTAGAAGGACTTGAGTCAGGCGACTGGGTCGTGATCGACTACGGCAACGTGATCATCCATCTCTTTCAACCCGGCTTCCGCGACAAGTATTCCCTTGAAAAACTGTGGCAGGAGGGGGGGATCGTCGACCTCGAGATCGACGTGGCCGGCCAGGCCATGGGCGACTCTAAACAATAGTTTCTGCTAAGCTGATCAGCAAGATGCAGAAAAAACGGGTTGTCATTACGGGTATGGGCCTTGTCTCCTGCTTTGGTACCGACGTAGACGCCTTCTATCAGGCCCTCTTGGCCGGTCGCAGCGGCGTTGTCCCCATTGAAGAATTTCCGTGCGCCGACTACCCAACTCGCTTTGCCGCCCCGATCCGGGGGCTTGAGGTGGGCGATTACATGGATAAAAAACAGGCGCGGCGCGTCGATCCATTCATCCGCTACGCGATGGTGGCGGGGAAGCGGGCGCTCGAGATGGGCCGCCTCGATCCGAAGGGCGTGCGCCCCGAGCGGTGCGGAGTGATCATTGGCTCTGGCATGGGAGGCATGCAGGTGTTCCAAGACGGCGTCGAGACGCTCGTCAAGCAGGGAGTCAAGCGGATCACCCCCTTTTTCGTCCCGTTTATCATCACCAACATGGCGGGCGGCATGCTCGCGATGGATCTCAACTTTCAGGGGCCCAATTATTCGATCTCCACCGCATGCGCCACGGGGAATAACAGCATTTTTGCGGCGGCGGAGCACATTCGCGCAGGCCACGCCGACTTGATGCTGTGTGGCGGGTCGGAGGCGGCGATCAACCCGATCGGCGTGGGCGGCTTTGTCGCCTGCAAGGCGCTCTCCGAGCGGAACGAGGACCCCATGAGGGCCTCGCGGCCGTTTGACAAGGGGCGCGACGGCTTTGTGATGGGCGAGGGCGCCGGCGTTCTGCTCTTGGAGAGTCTGGAGCATGCGCAGGCGCGCGGCGCGACCATTTTGGCCGAGTACTTGGGCGGCGCCATCAACTGCGACGCATTTCACATTACAGCGCCGCGCGAAGATGGCGCTGTGGTGGGGGAGTGCATGAAAAAAGCGTTGGCCGATGCGGGCGTGGAGACGGGGGGCGTGCAGTACATCAATGCCCACGCTACCTCGACGCCGGCGGGCGATCTGTGCGAGCTCCGCGCGGTGAAGCGGGTCTTTGGCCCCCACTGCAAGAAGATCAAAATCAACAGCACCAAGTCAATGACCGGACACTGTTTGGGCGCCGCCGGCGGCGTCGAGGCGATCGCGACCATTCAGGCGATTCGCACCGGCAAAGTGCATCCGACAATCAACCTCGACCAGCCCGAAGAAGAATTGGGTGATTTAGACCCCGTTGCCCACGTCGCGCAAGACCACAAGGTCGATGTCGCCCTCTCCAATTCCTTTGGATTTGGAGGCCATAATTCATGCTTGGTGTTGGGTTGCTATGATGCATCGCGATGAGTCGTTTGGCATCGTCCCGCTCTCGTTCACAACAGGGGAGTGGCGCGTGTTTTTGATCCAGCACCTCCATGGGCGGTATTGGGGCTTTCCGAAAGGGCACGCCGAGGCGAACGAGACCCCGCAAGAGGCGGCTCAGCGAGAGCTCTTTGAGGAGACCGGTCTCAAAGTGACAAAGTTTATGCCGGTTGAGCCGCTCGAAGAGCAGTATCAATTTATGTTCGAAGGGAAGCGGATCCACAAGCGCGTCGCCTACTATCTGGCAGAAGTGGAGGGGAAGGCAATCCTCGAGACGCAGGAGATCCAAGATGGGGGCTGGTATACGCTCTCCGCGGGCCTCGAGCGGCTCACCCATCCCGAGGGAAAAAATATCCTCACGGCGGTTGCTAAAATTCTCGCGAAGTCGTAACTTTTTTCCTTATGCAAATCGCCCTGCCTCGGTTATCACCCCTCATGCAAGTTGTCGGCGCAAGCCTGATTGTCTCGCTGTTGGCTACGGTTGCGATCCCTTTGCCGTTTACACCGGTGCCGGTGATCGTGCAGCACATCGTCCTCTTAAGCTTGGCCTCCGGGTTGGGTCGATGGGGCGGCGCCTTGGCGGCTGCGCTGTTTGTCTTGGAAGGGGCTCTCGGCTTGCCGGTCTTTGCCGGCGGGCACGGTGGTCTAGGGGTTTTATTGGGTCCGAGCGGCGGTTACATCGCGGGCTATGTGGTTGGCGCCGGTCTCGCCGGATGGGTGGGAGAGAAAGGGAGTCGACCGTGGGCGGTTTTTGCCGGACTGATCCCGATTTATGCGTTCGGGATGCTCCACCTGTCCCACTTTGTGGGCTGGGAACGGGTCATTCCACTCGGGCTGACGCCGTTTCTCTTAGGCGATCTGTTGAAGTGCGCCGTCGCCGCGACCCTCATCCATAGGTGGCGATGAGGAACGCGCTCCTGTGGCTCATCGCCCTCTGCATCGCAGCCGGCGGGGGAGTCGCGTGGAGCCGCTATCGCCCTGCGCCGATCGTCACGGCCCCCCTCTTTGCCCCTGCGCCATTCCCCATTCAACACCGCCCGTTTGTCCTCTTTTTCTCCGGCCGGAATAACGGCGCCTTTGTCGAAGCGGCGCTCCAATCAGCTTTTTCGCAAAGATATGACCGCTTTCGGGTGGTCTATGTCGACGACGCCTCCACCGATGGGAGCGACTATTTAGCGGAAACGGCGCTCCAAGGCAAGGGGACCTTCTTCCGCAATGAGGCGCCACTCGGATGGGTCGCCAACCTCAAGCGGGTGGCCGCCGCCTGTCAGCCAGAGGAAATTCTCGTCGTTCCCGGGGCGAATGACGCCCTTGCCCACGAGTGGGTGCTCGAGCGGCTCAACGCCTACTATGCGCAACCCGAATTGTGGTTTGCCTACGGACAAGCAGTCGAGTTGCCGAGTTTTGCACGCGGCCACGCCTCTGCTGTCGAGATGCCCTATCTCTTCAGCGTCTACGCAGCGCGCCTTCAATTCCCCCTCCTCGAATCATGTCGGGGACACACCCAATTCCTCGATGAAGTCTTCACATTGCATAATCCCGAGGAGCGCCATGCGAAATCTCCTTAACCTTCTCCTCTTGATCGCCGCAGCTGCCGGCGGATTCTATTGGAAAGAGCGCCCCGTTCAGCCGCAACACATCGGCGGTATCCACCCCGAGCGGATTTTTCCCATCACCGAATTTCGCTCCTTTGCCTTCATCGTCTACGGCCGCAACTGCGCCCCGTGGTGCGACCGCGTTCTCCGCTCGCTCTATGCGCAAAATTACGACCACTACCGCGTCCTATTCATCGACGACGCCTCTGATGACACCACTTTTGAGACCGCACAGGCGACCATCCTCGCTTGTGGCCAAGATCACCGCACCCTGCTGATCCAAAATGAGACCCCTTTAGGCGACACCGCCTCGCTCTACCGCGCTGTCGACGCGCTCGCCGACCGAGAAATTGCGATCCCGCTCAACGGCACCGACTGGCTCGCCGATGCCGACCGCCTCAACCGGCTCAACGCCTTCTTCCAAAACCCCGACGTGTGGGTCGTCGAGGGGAATGCCCTCCGCTATCCCACCTATGCGCCCCATCCCGCCTCGCCCTTCCTCGCCTTCTACGCCGCGCTCTACAAACAGATCTCTCTGCCCACCCTCCTCCAATCGCCGCCGCACATTCCGCTCCTGCATCTCGCCGGCGGACGCACCCAACGCCTCTTGGAGCCCTGCCTCTTCTGGAATGAGGCACTCGGGACCCGCAGCTCCCCCATGCCCCTCAAAACACCCCTCAAACCGCTCGCCGCGTTTCCCGCTCTCGCCCTCCCGCGGACCGGCACCGATATCGTTCTCCTCTCCGACGAATCGCCGCTGCGCCTCCAAAGCACACTAGAAGCGCTCCTCGCGCAGGTGACCGGCATCCACTCCCTCACCGTCCTTTACCGCGCCGCAGACCCCCAACTGTACCTTTCACTCGCCCGCACATACGATCAGATTCGCTTTGCGCCGTTTGAAGAGGGGAGGGCGTTGGGGAAACAAATAGCCGAAATTGCCCGCACAACGGCAGGCGAGACGATTCTCTTGGGCAGCGATCACGCGGTTTGGGATTGCGCCGTCGACCTCGCCGAGTGCAGCCAACTCCTCGAACGGGCGCACGTCCCGGCCTTTGCGTTGACAAACGGGCTTGCCGCGCGCGGCTCACTCGGCAACGGCGTGCAAATCCTCGGAGAAGCGCCAGCTTTGGCGTGGACGTTGCTGCGGAAACAAGATGCGGAACCTCTGGTAAAGAAGATCCGCCGAGCGGCGGATCTCAAAGAGCATCGGACCGGAGCTGAAGTAGCCCTCGGCCTTTCTTTAGAATGAGCGACGGAAAGCAGCAGCCATCCGTGTTGCAAGCGGGCTTTTCCCTGGAGTGGCCTTTACGCGGCCGTTGAGCGACTTGCCCATGGCGCTCGCAGAGCGCTGAAAGCTGGCAATCGCAGGAAGCGTAATCGCAACCACTCTATTAGCTGTCTTCTGGCCCTGGAAATTGAATGGTTGTGGGCCGGATGGGCCGCCTACTTTGCGAATCATAATTGCCTCCAAGAGTGTTCAAGATTTTTTTTGATTTTGCGGCGCCCCGAATTTCTTGTCCAGAACCGCGCGTGCGATTTTAGAGACCCGCTCCTGGACAGAGCGCTTCTCTCGCGAGAGAAGTCGGCAAATAGCCAAAACAGGGGAGAGAGGTTTCAGTTCCATAAGGGCACTCTTTGATTATACGTTAAATATTTAGTTTCTGTCAAGGAGGATAGAGGTGGAATGAAATAGGCCTACCAGGGAAAATAGACCTAATTTTTTATGAGCCGATTTTTTTGGTCTTGTGTTGCCTTCTTGGTGAGGGCGTTTTTGAGCTTGCGTTATCGCGTTGAGGTTAAGGGGCTTGAGAACATAAAAAAGGGGCGTTCAGGGGGCATTTTGTTCCTGCCCAACCATACCGCCCATATGGACCCCCTCTTCTGCATGACCTACCTATGGCCGATTTATCGCCCCCACGGCCTGGCCATTGAGTATATCTACCGGACCCCCGGGATTCATTTGCTCGCCAAAATCTTCAAGGTTTTACCCATTCCGGAACTCGATAGCGGCTCGATTAACCCACTCAAAGTGCGCAAGGCAGAGCAGGCCCTGGATAGCATTGCCGACGGGCTCCGCAAAGGGGAAAACTACCTCTTTTACGCCTCGGGACGGCTCAAGTCGGAAGGGCGGGAGATCATCGGAGGCGCTTCAGGGGCCCACACCTTGGTCCAAAAGTGCCCCGAAGCCAATCTTGTCCTGATCCGGACGACCGGTCTCTGGGGTAGCTCATTCTCAAGGGCTTATGTAGGCAAAACGCCGAATATTCTGCATGAGATTGTAGAGGGACTCAAGACTCTCTTGCGCAATGGGATTTTCTTTGCGCCTCGCCGCAAGGTTTTACTCGAATTTGTAGCTGAGCCGGAAGGGCTGCCGCGCAATGGGAC
This sequence comes from uncultured bacterium, assembly GCA_964351415.1. GTDB lineage: Bacteria > Chlamydiota > Chlamydiia > Chlamydiales > SM23-39 > CAYGOG01. Next base: position 13,537 of record CAYGOG010000006.1, read on the forward strand.
GCGATTGGAATTCAACCGCGCGCTCGAGAAGTGGTACAACCAATATCCGGTGAATGGCGGGCAGCGGGTCGAAGAAGAGCCGCTCTTGCGCGTGTCGTACGCGTTTTGGAAAGAGGATCTGCGCGAGCCGTATCAGCCGCCCGAGAAGACGCGGGGTCCGGCGCTCGATGTGCCCCCTGAAATCCGCGAAGAGGTCGTAGCCGCGCTGCGCCAGATTGCCGATAACCCGTCGCTGCAGGTAGCGCCCGAGATGCGCCTCTCGCAAGATGTGGGACTCGACTCGCTCAACGTCGCGGAGATGATCGCCTTTTTAGCGCAAAAGTATGGCGCTCGCGATGTGCATCCGGAAGAGCTCGAGACGGTGCAAGATCTATTTGAAGTGGCCCTTCTCGATCACCGCGCCCCCAAAGAAAAGCCCCCTGCAGTGAAGGGGTGGCCCGAGGAAGAGGGGAGACCGGGCCTCAAGATGCCGCATGGCCGCTCGATCCCCGAGGCGTTCCTCAACAGCGTCGACCGGATGGATGGCTATGCCGCCTGTGCCGACGACGTGGTGGGCGTGCTCACCTACAAGCGACTCAAGCAAGGCGCATTGGTGTTGGCGGAAGAGATCCGCAAGTGGCCCGAAGAACAAGTGGGGATTTTGCTCCCGTCTTCAGTGGCCGCCTATCTGCTGATTTTGGCGGTGCAGTTTGCGGGCAAAATTCCGGTGATGCTCAACTGGACGCTCGGCCCTAAACCGCTCGACGATATGTTGCGTCTAAGCGGCACCGGACGCATCCTCACTTCGCAGCGCTTCTTGGAGCGGCTGTCCAACATCGAATTTGGCGACATCCTCGACAAGATGGTGCTGCTCGAAGAATTGCGCGCGCGCCTCCCCTTAAGCTCTAAGCTGAAGGGCGTCCTCCTCTCGATGCTCCCCTCCCGCGTGACACTCGCGCTCTTGGGCCCTTTCTCCACAGACGACACCGCAGTCATCCTCTTTACAAGCGGCACCGAAGCGATCCCGAAAGGGGTACCGTTGAGCCACCGCAATATCCTGATGAACCAGCGCTCGGCGCTGCAGTGCGTCGACTTGAATGCGCAAGATGTTCTCTTGGGCATCTTGCCGCCGTTCCACTCGTTTGGCTTTTCGGTCGTGGGGATTTTCCCCCTATTGGTCGGCGTCCGCGTCGCCTATTCACCCGATCCGACCGATAGCTTTACCCTCGCCGGCGCCGTCAAACATTGGAAGATCACCCTCTTCTGCGGCGCGCCGAGCTTTATCAAGAGCTTTTTCCAAGTCGCCAAACCCGATCAGATGGAATCGCTCCGCCTCGTCGTCTCCGGAGCGGAAAAGGCCTCCCCCGAGCTCTTTGAGCGGACGAAATCGATCGGCGCCGAGATGTTAGAGGGGTATGGGATTACCGAATGCGCCCCTATCCTCGCGATCAGCCGCCCCGGCATGCCGCCCAAAGGGGTGGGTCTTCCCCTGCCTAACGTGGAAGTGCGCGTCATACACCCCGAAACGGGGGCCCCACTTCCAAAAGGCTCAGAGGGAGAGCTCGTCGTCCGCGGCCCCAACGTCTTCTCGGGTTACCTCGGCAACCCGCGTTCTCCGTTCATCAGCCTCGAGGGCGAGCCGTGGTACCGCACCGGCGACATGGGGCGTATCGATGCCGACGGCTGCCTCGTCCTCACCGGTCGCCTCAAGCGCTTTGCCAAACTGGGCGGCGAGATGATCTCGCTCGGCGCTGTCGAAGAGGTGATCACAGCTGAACTCACCCGCCTCGGCCGCCTCCCGCTCGATGCGCCCGGCGTCGCCGTCGTCGACGATGGACAAGGGCACCTCACCCTCTTCAGCGTCGCAAAAGTGACCAAAGAAGAGGCCAATGAGCTCCTCAAAAAAGGGGGCCTCAGCCGCCTCGTCAAAATCTCTCAAGTCAAACAGGTGCCCGCCATCCCCCTGCTCGGCACCGGCAAAACCGACTACCGGGGACTTCAGGGGATGGCATGAGACTCTTCAACACCGAATCGCGCTCCCTTGAAGAGCTCGTCCCGCACGACGGCAAGCGGATCAAGATGTACACCTGCGGCCCCACCGTGTACGACTACGCCCACATCGGAAACTTCCGCACCTACGTCGCACAAGACCTCCTGCGCCGCACGCTCGAGTTTTTCGACATCCCCGTCCTCCAGGCGATGAACATCACCGATGTCGACGACAAGACCATTGGCCGCGCCCTCAAAGAACAAGTGCCCCTCCGCGACGCCACCGAGCCCTATCGGATCGCTTTTATGGAGGACCTCAAAACGCTCAACATCCTCCCCGCGCACCACTACCCCAAGGCGACCGACTACATCCCGCAGATGATCGAGCTGATCCAAACGCTCCTCGCGAAAAAAATCGCCTATGCCGCCCCCGATCACAGTATTTACTACTCAACCGAGGCGTTTCAGTCCTACGGCCGCCTCTCCCACCTCAACCTCGACGAGCTGAAGGCCAATGCCTCGGGCGATAACGACCCCGACTGCAGCCAAAAGCGGCATGCGGCCGACTTTGTCCTCTGGAAGGCATACGATTCCTGCCGCGACGGCACGATCTTCTGGGAAAGCCCCTTTGGCCGCGGCCGCCCCGGCTGGCATATCGAGTGCTCCGCCATGGCGATGCAGCTCCTCGGCCACAGCCTCGACCTGCACGCCGGCGGCATCGACCTGATGTTTCCTCACCACGAGAATGAGATTGCGCAGTCGGAGGGGTGCACCGCCTGCCGCTTCGTCCGCTACTGGTTCCACGTGGAGCACCTCCTCGTCGATCATCGCAAGATGTCCAAGTCGCTCGGCAATTTCTACACCCTGCGCGACCTCCTGAAAAAGGGGTACACCGGCAGCGAGGTGCGTTATCTACTCCTCTCTACCCACTACCGCACCCAGCTCAACTTTACCGATTCGGGCCTCGACGCCGCCCGCGCCTCGCTCAAGCGGGTGCGCGACCTCATCGACCGGCTCCGCGCCGTCCCCGCCGTCGCCTACAAGCCCCTGTATGCCCCGATCCTCGACAAAGCGGACCTCGCCTTCCGCGAGGCGCTCTCCGAGGATCTCAACATCTCAGTTGCGCTCTCCGCCCTCTTTGACCTGATTCGCGATCTCCACACCCTCATCGACCAAAAGCAACTGTCGCAAGAGGGAGCCCAAGCGGCCCTCTCGCTCCTCAACCGTTGGGATCGCGTCCTCGGCGTCCTGCCTTTGGCTGAAGAGCAAGCGCCAGCCGACCTCCTCGCCCTCCTCCAGGAGCGAGAAGCGGCCCGCAAAGCGAAGAATTGGGCCGAGAGCGACCGGCTGCGCAATCAAATTGCGGCGCGCGGGTACCAAATTGAAGATAGCCCAACCGGGGCTCGCCTGAAGAGGTCCTCATGAGCACACCCAAGCAAACGCAAGACGAGCAATTCATGATCCAGCTCTACAAGATGGCGATGGGAAAAGGGAACCCCTTTTCAGAGGTGGACCTCCTCGCAGTGGCGACGACGCTCCGGATGCGGGAGACAGCGACCCGCACGATCGTGCGCGATCTGGCGCAAGCGAACTTCATCCGCAAGTTTGGCGATGATACGCTGTGTCTCACACAGCGCGGCGCCGATCTAGTGCTCGATTTGCTGTAAGAAAACACAGGATAGGCAGGATACGCCCCCTAACGGGGGCGGCAGGATATGCAAGATACTTTTATCCTGCATATCCTGCCCACGAGCGTTAGCGAGTGGTTATCCTGCACATCCTGTTCTTCTAAAGGAAGCTCTTCACCAAGCGACGCCGTTTTCGTCTCAGCGCGACTCGCGCCGTGCGGCCGTACGCCACCTCATGCAGGTTCTCGATTGCGATGAATGCTGTGGGGTCTTCCCGGATCACGATCTCCTTCAGCTCCGCCAGGTCGAGCCGCTCCACGATGATGTAGAGGATGTCCCGATCTTCGCCCGAGTAGCCGCCCTTCCCCTTGATGAACGTGAGGCCGAGTCCCAACTCTTGCGTGATGATCTTGGAGAGCTTTTCGGGCTTCGAGCACATGATGAGAACAGACTTCAGCTCTTCGAGCCCCGCGATGACGATATCCATCATCTTAAAGGCGACGATGTAGGTCATGAGCGAGCGGAGCGCGCTGTGCCAGTCGTTGAAAATCCAGCCATACGCGCAGAAGATGAAGATGTTGATGAAGAGGATGACTTGGCCGACCGTAAATCCCTGGCGCCGGTTGATCAGGATGGCGAGGATCTCCGTTCCGTCGGTGCAGCCGCCATGGCGGATGATGAGGCCCGCGCCCGCGCCCAAGATGCCGCCGCCGATCACAATGGCTTCCAGCGGATCGGCGTGAAAGCCAGGGACTGTGGAGAGGAGCTTGAGGAAGAAGGCGAAGAGGAGAACCGCCGCCAACATGTGGATCACAAAGGTCTGCCGGATGTAGCGGTAGGCGAGGTAGAGGAACGGGATATTGAGGAGGATGAGGAAGGTGGAGAGGTGATCGGGGCCATACAGGCGGGCGAGGATCAGGGAGATACCGACCACACCGCCGTCGATCAACTCATTTGGCAGCAAGAAGATTCGGATCGCGAGCGCGCCGAGAAATGCGCCGATGGTAATGCCGGTATAGCTGATGACATGGGACCAAACGGAGGGCTTAGAGACGGTAATTGGAGCAGGCATTTCCCAACCATAGCAGAGTTGAAGAAATTCGCGGGAGACGGGGCTCGAACCCGCAGCTTCCGCCGTGACAGGGCGGCGGTCTAACCAATTGACCTACTCCCGCGTGAAGGAGTTTTTCACCCAGATGGCTAATTCCCGAACACGATCTCAGCTCAGGAAAGGCTTATCTGCTGCGTTGGCCTGCTTCGACAACCCCTTTGGGGTTGCCTGCATCGGCCTCCTTGCATCTAAACCTTTCCTGAGCTGACCTCGTATTCGTTAACTAACCATCTGGGTTCACGTATACAGTTGGGCGCAACAGGACTCGAACCTATGACCACCAGTTTGTAAGACTGGCGCTCTACCAACTGAGCTATGCGCCCAAAAGAGTATCCTATGATACGCTAATGTCTTAGCTTTTTGCAAGATGCTTTACCTACTGCTCCTCGTTTTGTCTGCCTGCGCCCCCTCAAGTCCGGCCGATTTTCGGCAGGCAGGGGACGCATGGGCCAAGGGGTTTGCCGCCGACCTCCGGGACATTGAGTCGCGCGACGATTTGGAGCGGGCGATCCCCCGGATCAAGCGGCACTACAACCGGCTAGCGGAGCTAGTGGGTGAGGTGGCTGAGTGGGAGCGGGCGCATCCGGGTGTCAAAGTGCCCTTTGAGCCGACGCAAGGGGGCGACGCCCTTTTTATTGAGCTGGCCCGCGTGCGGGAGCTGCCCGGTGGCAAGGAAATTCTTGAGGATTGCGAGGGGGAGTCGATCCGCGCGATTCTACGTTTTAAGGGATGAGGTCGAATTCCAGCTCTTTAAGGGAGGCAAAGCGCCCCTCGTCGGCCTTGCGCGCCTCGAGGGCGGCTCGGTCGGTGAGGTCATCAATTTTGATGGGCACGACCGCAATATAGCCTTCATCGGAGAGGCGCACGTCGCTGTCGTCGGCCTCTTCGGCGGGAGTCCATTTGCCGCCGAGCCAGTAGTAGGGAGCGCCATCGGGGTGGACGCGCCTTTCGGGCGATTCAGTCCAGTAGCCGCGTCCTTGGCTGGCAAAGCGGATCCCCTTGACGCCCCGTTTCAGTTCTGCCGGCAGGGTGACGTTGAAGAAGGTGCCCATGGCGGGCGGGCTTTCGACCGCATATTGGATCAGCGCAGTGAGGTGGGGAATCGCGGCTGGGGCGGGGGGTGGATTTTTATCGGAGTAGGAGAAGGCGACTCCCGGGATCC
>CAYGOG010000007.1:0-17766 GCA_964351415.1 uncultured bacterium
GCCATAGGGGAGATTCGCATTGTCTGCGAGGTAGAGAAAGGGAGCGTGAGGGTGAGTGGCAAGGAGCTCGCGCAAAAGGGTGAGCCCGCCGACACCCGAATCAAAAATTCCGATCATTCAGTCGGAAGCTTAAGCTCTTGTCCAACAACGATCAAGTCGATCCCTAAATCATTGAGTTTTTTGAGCTTGTCGACAGAAGTCCCGTGCGCTTTGGCGATTTTTTCCAGCGTGTCGCCGGGGCGTACGCGGTAGGTTTTGGCTTTTTCCGGTTCTGCCTTGAGATTGCGGGCGAGCGATTCAATGCTCCCCTTTAATTTCGCCAATTCGTCGAACTTGCGGTGATACCCTTTCAGCTCCCCTTCCAACTCATCGATCCGCTGCTTGGCCTGCGTGAGGGCAACCGTGGATTCATTGGCGTGCTGTGTCAGCTGCTCGAGTTGGGTCGCCTGCGCTTCCCGAATGCGCTCCAGTGTCGAGAGCTTTTTCTCCATCTGCCCCACTTGTGCAGCGAGTCCCTCGATCTTGGTGTGATACCGCTCCAGGTCTTCCCGTTTGATCGCGGCGAGGGCGTTTTCAAAGTATTTAAAGCGGCCGTCGAGGATTTCAAATTCGGCCTTAAACGTGTTGAGCGTGTGGCGAAAATCTTCGACAGACGTTTTCGCCTCGTGCATGGCCAATTCGATCTGATAGCCGCTATCTCCGGGCATAGAGCGAATCGGAGAGCAGCTCGCAGCTAATAGGAGAAAGCAGATCCGTCTCATTTCTCGTAAATCCGGAAGGCCGCTCTGCGGTTTTCATGCCAGTCATCGGGGTTGTGGCCCATGGCGAGGGGCGCTTCTTTCCCGCGGGAGACGGTGTAAACCCGATTGGGATCGACGCCCTGCTTGGCGAGCAAGACGCGCACGTGGTTGGCGCGGCGCATGCCGAGCGCTAAGTTATAAGCGGCCGAGGCCCGTTCGTCGCAGTGCCCTTCGATCAATACGAGCGCTTGAGGATGCTTTTTCAAGTAATCGGCCATCTTCAGCACCGCTTCTACGTCGTTTCGCTCGCGGATCACGTGCTCATCGGTTTGGAAGTGGACGAGGCGAAACACGGCGCTCAACTCGCCCGAGGGTTGGTAGAACTGATCGAGGTGGGGGATCCCCTTTTCTCCGGGCACCCCGCGCGGTTGGCCGAGAGCGGTGTCGGTCGCGCCAAAGGCGTTGCGCAAGTCCGACTCGCTGAGGGCGATGTAGTCTTCTTCGTAGGGACCCATGAACTCATCTTCGGAACCCAACATGCGCGATTCGTAATCTTTTCCCATGAGGGAGTCGATGCCGCGCCCCATATAGCGGCCCGCGGTCTTAGCGGCTTCCCACCCTTCCGAGCTGGTCTGCGCGCAGCCCCCTAATGTGAGAATCAATGCAGAGGCAATCCAACGATTCATGATCCGTACTCCATATATACCCAACTCTATCGCAACGGCTCCCAATTTGCAAATCGCTTCATTCCGCTGCCGGAACTAATTTGTACCGGTTCAGGATTCCGCAGATTGATGAGAAACAATTCGCACGACTCATTTGATTCTGTGTTGTACACTAAATGGATACTATCGGGGGCCCAAGCGGGATTTTCTTTATTTTCAGGGCCTTGCGTCAATTGCCATTCATCATCGCTCTCGAAATCGTAGATCCAAATTTGGCGAATTCCGTCGGTGCGCGCGCTGTAGGCAATTCTACGGCCATCGGGCGACCAAGCGGGCGATGTGTTTTCCCGATTGCGCTTGGTGATGAGGTGCGTTTTGGGGCGCCGTTTATCTTTGGGGTTGGCGACCTCGAGCACATAAATGCGGGGAGGGCCGTCTTTATCGGAGACAAAGGCAATGCGCTTGCCGTCGGGGCTAAAGGTGGGCGAGGCCTGCGTTGCGCGGGGCGCCGAGAATAGTTGCCGCGCTTGGCCGAGCGGGCTCAATTGGCTATCCAAATTCCAGAGAAAGAGGTCGGGGCGGCCTGCCACATCGGTGATGAAGGCCACTTGCTTGCCCTTGCGCGATACGGCGGGCAATGTTTGATTGCCCCGCAGCGTAATCCACTCGACGCCGCGCGGTTTCCCCATGCTAGCGCGGTACAATTTCGACTGCCCTTGATTCGATCCCACGTAGTAAAATTCGCCGTTGGGTAAATACCCGGGGGCGATGCAGTAGTGCCCTGTGTGGGTCAATTGGGTCCGCTGTGCGCCGTCGGAATCGCAGCTGCAAATCTCGGAGACCCAGCCCCCCTCTTTGGCCCGTTTTTCCGAGTACAACAAGTGGAGCGAGGCGATTCCCTCGACGCCGAATAAAGCGAGGTGGAGCTGGTCGGCTACCTGGTGCATTTTGCGCCGATTCTCGCCAAGAGGGACCGTTTTGGAGGTCCCCTTCAGGACGTCGTAGGCGACGATCTGATTGTCTTCCATCGAGATCACAAAGGCGACCCGTCTCCGACGCCAGGTCGGCGGATCAAACGCCGATTGCAATTCCAAGTCCCACATCTTGTCGGGGGAGACAAGCGACGCAAATCCTCCATGCTGCAGGTCAAACAGCAGCACTTCCCGCAGCGCTTTATCTCCGCTCTGCGTCACGTAGACAGGGCGCAGCTCCGTTCGCGTGGGGACGCGCACTTCTAATTCTTCTCCTCGGAGGAGAGCGATGAACAGGAGAACAAAGCTAACGACGGTCTTCATTGCGGAACGTGATGGTAAATTCGCGACTCTTAAGTGTGCGCTCATTAAAGCACGGGTATTCGAGTTCGGGCAATCGGTTTTTCAGATAGTCCCGATTTTTTTCACTCCGCGCCTGCAGCACCTCCACCTGCAACAGGTGCCCTTGGGCGTCGAGAGTCAACTTCGCGCGCACCTCTCCCTGCTCCGGAAATTCCAACACCTCTTGCAAAAACACCGTCAGCGCATCGCCATACGAAAGGGAGGAAGCCGACACTTCCGACACAATGGGCTGCGGCACGTCAATCTGGCTCGGCACAGTCCACGCTTTCTTCGCCACCTGGGGCTGCGATTCCAAATCTTTCAGCCGCTGCGCAATGGAGGCGAGCATGGTCTCGGCCCCTTCCGACGTTTTTTCGGGGGCCTTTGCCGCCTTCTTCCCCTTCTTTGCAACAGGGGCGGGTGCGGCAACCGCGCTTTTTTTAGACTCAGCCGCTTTAGGTTTCTGAGCAACAGCGACTTGCGGCATTGGCGCGGCTGGCTTTACAAGTCGCACGGCGATCGGCTTTCGCCGATGTTCGGGCCGCGTAAAGGCATCGTGAAGGCCTGCAAAGAGGAGCACCCCCACGTGCACAAAGACAACTGCCAGAACAATCTGCTTCCTCATTTCAGCACGACATCGAGCCGCTCATAGCCTGCCGCTTCGAGGGCATTTTTCACTTCTTGATACGTGCCGAAGGAAGAGCGCCGATCTTGGATCAGCTGGGCCACGGGCTCTTTGCGCTCTTTTTTCAGTTTGGCGGTGAGTTCTTTCAGCCCAATGGGAGCGCCCTTATACCAAACGGAGTTGTCGGCCTTCACGGTGATCGACAGCGGGGTTGCCGTGGGCGATTCGGTTTGGCTCTCTTCACCCCGCGACGCCAATTCCACTTGGTCGACACTGACCATGGGCGCAATGATAATAAATGAGATGAGCACCACAAAGACGACGTCGATGAGCGGCGTCAGGTTGACGAGCGGCTCCTCATGTTCATCGTCGTCGGGCGGAAATAGGCTCATTGTCGATACTTCAGTTCAATGGCGGTCAGCAGCCGCTGTGAAAAATGGTCTAACTCGCCGCGGTACTCGCGCTGCGCATTGCGAATCCAGTTGACTCCCACTTGCGCCGGAATCGCGATCAACAATCCAAGTACCGTCGTCGCAAGCGCCATCGATAAACCGGACAGCATCGCCGTATTGCCTGCCGCCACTGCGCCGCCGCTCAAGTCGGAGAACGTGATCAAAATGCCCCACACCGTGCCGAGCAGCCCTAAAAACGGCGCCAGCGCGACGGATGTCGACAGAATAAAGAGCCGCTTGTTCATCTTGCGCAAGTAAATCGCGCCCTGCGATGCCATCTCTTTTTGCACCAATTCCAGGTCAGCGGGACTTAAGGCAGGGCCTCTTTGCAGCAACATCAGCACATTTCCCTTCAAGGCCTTATATACTTCAAAAAACGGATCGGGAAAGGACAGCCACTGCGGCGATTTCGCGCGCGCCAATTGCACGCTTAAGGGATCTTCCTTAATATCTTCAAAAAGTCCAGCAAATGAGCGGGACACTTTGCGCACCTGCCACAATAAAATGCCCTTTTCAGCGATCACGATCCACGTAAGAGCGGAGAGCGCGTAGAGTGCGAGAAAGATCCCCTTGCCAAACCAATCGGAGAGGAGATACGACTGAATAAACGGATTGCCCATATCTCAAAGGATAGGACGTAAGCGGATAATGTCAAGCCTTGCAACCATCCTCTCATTCTGCTCCCACGATGTCCGGTTTCTCTCCCGTGCCATCGAAGAGGCGCACCATTTTTCCGACCAGATCATCCTCTCATATTGCGATCACTTCTTTGACGGCACGCCCGAAAACCGCCCTCTTCTCGATCTCCTTCCCTCCCTCTTTCCCGACGTGCAATGCGTTGAGTTTGCCTACGATGTAAAGCGGCTTTACATTCCGTATCTCTCTTGCACTCAAGATGATCCGAATTGGCCTCGCTATTGGGCGGCCACCACTCGCTACGTCGGTTACCACGCCCTTAAGCCCTCCATCGACACGGTGCTCTTTCTCGACACCGACGAGATTCCCGATGGCCGCCGATTCCGCGACTGGCTCTCCACCTACAACGGAGAAAGCGCCTTGAGCTTTGCCAGTTATTTTTACGATCTTCTTCCCCATCGCCGCGCCCGCGGTGTCCAAGAAATTTTCGCCCTGTTCCGCCGCGATGCGCTGCAAGCGGAACAACTTCTGCACCGCAATGAGCGGCACCATCTTTTCACTGCGACTACGGGCTTGCACAAGACTTGGGTTGTGGGGCTCGACGGCCTGCCTCTCCTCCACCACTACAGCTGGACGCGCACGCGGCCTGAGTGCCTCGCAAAAGCGCGCCGTTGGGGCCACAGAGCCGATGGCCCTTGGGAAGCGCTGATCGACGAGTGGTTTCGTGAGCAGTCGCGCCTTCACACAGGCTTTGGTCAGGCGCTTGAGTACGAGGAAGTGGAGCCGTTTTTCGATCCTTTTGCAACGCCCAACCGAGTTCACCATGACAGACAATCGCTCTTCCTCGCTTCAATGGGCTGATTCCCACGCGCACGTAAGCGATCTTCCCAACCCAACGGAACTAATCGCCCGCGCGCGCGCTGCTTGCGTCACCCACATCGTCAACATCTGCACCGATCTCAAGTCGCTCAACGCCGGCCTCCCGCTCGCCTCGCCCACCCTCTGCAACGTCGGCGCCACCACGCCGCACGATGTCGCGCTCGAAGGGGAATCGATGTTCGACACCTTCGCCGCTGCCGCCCGCTCTGGTCAACTCGCTGCCGTCGGCGAAACGGGGCTCGACTACCACTACGCCCATTCGCCGCGCGAGCTGCAGCGCACCTTCCTCATCCGCTACCTTCACCTCGCCCAAGAAACCAACCTCCCCGTTGTCTTCCACTGCCGCGAGGCCTTCTCCGACCTCTTCGCCATCTGCGACGCCGAGTACCGCGGTCCCGCCATCCTCCATTGCTTTACCGGAACGCAATCAGAAGCTGACGAGGTCCTCAAACGCGGCTGGCACATCTCGTTCTCCGGCATCGTCACATTCAAAAAAAGCGAGCCGCTCCGCGCCGTTGCCCGCACTGTTCCGCTCTCCCATCTCCTTCTCGAGACCGACTCGCCCTACCTTGCGCCCCAAAGTCGCCGCGGAGAGCCCAACGAGCCCTCCTTCCTCCCCGAAATCGGCGCCTGCCTCGCCGCTCTGCACAATTGCCCTGTCGCCGACATCGCGCGCGCCACGACCGAGAATGTATGTCGCCTTTTTTTTAAAAACACGTTACGTTAGCAAGCATGGGTTCCTTTGGTTGGCGCCGATTTCACTCTTTAATGGGATTTTGGCTACTTCTCTATCTGATCATCCATCTCTTCACCAACTCGCAGGCCGCACTCTGGATGGGCGAGACGGGCGCTCCGTTCGTTCGGATGGTCAACTCGCTCGAGTCGCTTCCGTTTCTCCCCGCCATTGAAGTGACTCTTATCGCGGTTCCCCTTCTCGTGCACGGCATCTGGGGGATCCTCCGCATTTTTACCGCGCGCACCAACTCGCTTCCCTACCAGCGCAACCGCGCTTTTACGTGGCAGCGGATCACTTCGTGGATCCTCCTCGTCGGCGTCATCGGCCATGTCGTCCAAATGCGCTTCCTCGACCAGCCGCGCTACGTCGATGGCTCCTATCAAGTCCTCGTCTCCTCCGACGACCAGCTCCCCACCCTCGCCGCCCGAGTAGACGCCACCACCATTCCTACCGACAACGGCACGATAGTCTATGGCCAAACCCCTGGCCAGGCGATGCTCTTCATGGTGCGCAACACATTTAAGTCGCTCATATTCTGTACCTTATATTCAATTTTTCTCCTGTCAGCTGCCTTTCACGCCTTCAACGGATTTTGGACCTTCCTCATCACATGGGGGATCCTCCTCTCCTATAAAGCGCAGCTGCGGGCGCAGTGGCTGATCGTCGCCGGATTTGCCCTCCTCACCTTCTTTGGGTTTGCCGCAATCTGGGGGAGCTACTACCTCGCATGAAAGACGTCATTGTAGTTGGCGGAGGACTCGCCGGATTATCGGCTGCGATCAGACTCGCCGAGAAAGGGTGTCGCGTCAAGCTCATCTCGGTCACAAAAGTGCGCCGTTCCCACTCCGTCTGCGCGCAGGGCGGCATTAACGTCGCCATCAACCTCAAAGGGGAAGCCGACTCGCCGCTCATCCACGCCTACGACACGATTAAGGGCGGCGACTTTCTCGCCAACCAACCGCCCGTCCTCGAGATGTGCATGGCAGGGCCTTCCATCCTCCGGATGCTCGACCACTTCGGTTGCCCCTTCAATCGCACGCCGGAGGGGCATGTCGACTTCCGCCGCTTTGGAGGCACCCTCTACCACCGCACCGCCTTCTGCGGCGCCTCCACTGGACAGCAGCTCCTCTACTCGCTCGACGAACAAGTGCGCCGCTATGAGGCGATGGGGCAAGTGGAAAAATTTGAGCACCACGAGTTTCTCCGCCTCATCCTCGACAGCGACGGCCGTACGCGCGGCATCGTCCTCCACGACCTCTTCAACCTCAACCTCCAGGTGCTCAAGGCCGACGCCGTCGCCATCTGCACCGGCGGCCTCGGGGTCATCTACAAGCAGTCGACCAACTCCACCTTCTGCACCGGCGCCGCGAACGGCCGGCTTTACATGCAGGGGATGAAGTACGCCAACGGCGAGTTTATCCAAATTCACCCCACCGCTATCCCGGGCGCCGACAAGATGCGCCTCATCTCCGAGTCGCTCCGCGCGGAAGGGGGCCGCGTCTGGGTCTACGGCGACAGCTCCAAGTCCATCGTCTTCCCCGATGGCACCACCCATCCATGTGGCGAGACTGGCAAACCGTGGTACTTCCTCGAAGAGATGTATCCTGCATTTGGCAACCTCGTGCCGCGCGACATCGGCGCCCGCGAAGTGCTCCGCGTCTGCGAGCTCGGCCTCGGCATCGACGGCAAACAGCAGGTGCACCTCGACATGACGCACCTGCCCGAGTCTTCGCTCAAAAAAGTGGAAGCCGTTCTCGACATCTACCAGAAATTTACCGGCGACGACCCGCGCAAAGTGCCGATGAAAATCTTCCCCGGCGTCCATTACACCATGGGCGGCGCGTGGTGCGACTGGCCCGCAGCGGACGATCCCGATCGATGGACCCGCTACCGGCAAATGACCAACCTCACCGGCTGCTTCAACGCAGGCGAGTCCGACTACCAATATCATGGCGCCAACCGCCTCGGCGCCAACTCGCTCCTCTCGTGCATCTTCGGTGGCCTCACCGCCGGCGTCGAGATTCCTCGCTACCTCGATTCCCTCAAACCCACCGACGTTCCCGAATCCCTCTTCCAACAAGCGCTCGACGTCGAACGGGCCTTCCAACAAGAGCTCCTCTCCCGCTCCGGCCCTGAAAACGTGCACCAGCTCCACGACGAGCTCGCCGACCTCATGGTGCGCTTTGTCAGCGTCAAACGGGATAACGACGACCTCAAAAAAACAATTGTCGCAATCAAAAAAATTCGCGACCGCTACCACCATATCGCCCTCTCTGACCGCGGCACCACCCTCAACCAAACCTACGTCTTCGCGCACCAATTTCGCGCCATGCTGGAGCTCGCCCTCGTGATCGCGAAGGGAGCGCTCCTCCGCAACGAATTCCGCGGCGCCCACTTCAAGCCCGACTACCCTGAGCGGGACGACGCACACTTCCTCAAGACCACCATCGCCACCTATGCGCCTGACGAGCCGATCATCACCTACGAGCCGGTTGACACGCGCCACCTCGACCCAGTAAAGAGGGATTACACGCAGGCGAAAAAGGTAAAGCCCACCTTGAAAAACATCCCTCCCAACATCATCTTGCCCCTATGACGACCCTCACCCTGCGCATCTTCCGCGGCGTCACCGGCAACCAATACTGGGAAGAGTTTGAGCTCCCCGTCGTCCCCGGCATGAACCTAATCACCGCGCTGATGGAGATCCAAAAAAATCCCATGACCAAACAGGGCAAACCCACCACGCCCGTCGCGTGGGAGCAAGGGTGCCTCGAAGAGGTGTGCGGTTCGTGCTCCATGCTCGTGAACGGCATCCCGCGCCAAGCGTGCACCGCGCTCATCGCCTCCTACCTGCCTGGGCCCATTACACTGGAGCCCTTCACTAAATTTCCCCTCATCCGCGACCTCTGCGTCGACCGCACCTCTATGTTTGAAAACCTCAAAAAAGTGCGGGCGTGGGTCTCAGTCGACGGCACCTGGGACTCAGGTCAATTCGGTCCGCCCATCTCGCCGGAAGTGCAAGAGGCGATGTACATCCTCTCCACCTGTATGACGTGCGGCTGCTGCACCGAATCGTGTCCACAAGTCAATGCTGCCTCTCCCTTTATGGGGCCGGCGCCCATCTCGCAAGTGCGCTTCTTCAACGACAATCCCACCGGCGCGCTCGAGAAAGCCGACCGCCTCCGCACCCTCATGGAGCCGGAAGGGATTGCGGGCTGCGGCAATGCGCAAAACTGCGTCCGCGTCTGCCCCAAGGGCATCCCCCTCACCGAGTCGATCGCCCTCATCGGCCGCGAAGCCACCAAACAAGGCCTTAAGGACCTGTTTGGGTTGCCCGATCAAAATTAGGGGGTTTTTTCTGAGAAATTAATTCCTGGAGAATATGGGCATTGCGCCGCATAACTTGAGGTCTTTCTGTGAAGTAAAAGGGTAAAATGCAGTAGGCAACGATTACTACAATTAAGACGGTTTTCTCTCGCTTTTGCAGAAGATGGTACATGAAATAAAACGAGATAAACAAGATTAGATAGACGGGAATTTCGATAAAGCGCGTCTTTACCCAAGCGCGGCAGGTTATAGAAGTGTATTCAATAAAAAAGAGGAGAGAGGGAAATGAGACGAGATAGAGATAAAAATAGGGGAGAAGTTCTCTGAGAGGTGATGCAGGTTTCAATCGCCTTACAATGAGGTTGTTTGCGACTAAAAAAATAAGAAGAAAAGTGCCGTAGTATGCGGCCATATGAAATGCAGAAAAGCAGTATTGGTTCCAGTTCTCCAGTTCGCGGTAGTCTCCGATAAATGCACCGGGTTTGAGTTCGATGGCAGCTTTTAAGCTGCATTTTAGGATCCTGGGGAGGTTGAGGTTTGGAAATTGCGACAAAAAGCGGAGAAAGGGAAAGGCCGTGATGTTGCCCAAAAAAAGGATGCCGGCCAGACTGGCAATCAAAAATAGGATGGGACCTGAGCTCGCAGAGTTTTTCTGAAATGAAAGAGGCATTTCGTTCAGCTGGCTGAGAAAGGCGCGAGCAAAAAAACCTAATAATAAGAGACAAGCAATCAGTCGGAAATAAATAGGGACTAGATCGAGGCGTAGCTGCATCCAAGGCGTTTTCTGAACCCAGAATGGATACATGAAGACGGATAGAATTACGACTAGAGGGGCAAGCCAGTGGATGCGCGAGGCCCATGTGGATCGATTGAAGAGCCCTTTTCCCAGAGATGCGATTTGCCGATGAAACAGAAAGAAAAGGACCATGCAAACCGCCCACAAACTATTGGAAAGCGAGGTGGTGGCAAGCCCCAGCGCCACAAATAAAAGGGCCGGATTGCGAAAGACAGTTGACTGTTCCTTGGGGAGGACAAATTCCGTTAATAACAAGAGGGCCACTCCGATCCCCACGATTCGACCGCTATGCACTGTATAAAAAAGGGAGTTCGACGAATCAAATACGAGGTAGTATTTCGTGAATAGTGGAGAGAGTGTTCCTATAAAAAGAAAGAGTGTGAAGACAAAAGAAAAAATAGGTGAGATGTTGAACTTGCGAAATGCCGTGTAGATAAAGCAAAACATGGAGAGCTTGACAAGCGCGAGCGTGATCCACCAAGGGAGAATGGGGTCGATATAATGAGGAAAAAGGAGGGTTCCCCAATAGTGATACAGGAGTTCATCGTGGTGTTGTAAGACAAGGGGAAAGCGGATCCATTCAGCCTGCCACTGCGGAATTGAAACGGCGTATTGGCCGCTGCCATGGCCTACCCAGACAAATTCGGCTTGCCCCACCTGTAAGATGAGGATGAGTGCGAGGAATATCCCTGAAGAAAGGAGGATACGAGCTGCTGTCCAGATGTTCCAATCGGTCAATTGTGCGGTTGTGGAGCGTTTGTAGAGGGGAAGAAATGCGAGGGCTAATGAGGAGAAAGCAACAGCTAGGTAGAGCGGCGTAGAGATCAAAAAAAGGGACAGGAGCCGGGAAAGGCCTATGAGTCCTAAAAATCCGATGAAAAACGAGGCGATCCATTGGGTGAGACGGTGGGAAGGAGCAGATTCTGCCCAGGGGCGCAAAATGGAATATCCAAAAATCCACGTAACTGCGTAAGACAGAATGAGACAGGCTAAAATTTGAATGTTGAATCCGTCGAAATTTGTGCCCTGAATATGGGTTGGGACGTTTCGGAACACTCCATACAGGGGTGGATTGGCGGCGATGGCAAAGAGAATTAAAACGACAACAGCTAGAAATACAAATGTTTTAGATGAAAAAAAAGAGGCTTTAAAGTTGAGGGTTAGACTTTTCATCGCGTCACCTGTAATGGGGATGGATCCAATTGAAAAAAGTGACTGAGGAGGTGGAGGCACGCTTCGGCAACGGCGCGGTCGCCCCCGCTTCGCTCTGTGACATAATCGGCACACAAGAGAGCATTTCGGTCGGCATTGGCAGGGGCGATGGAGTAGGCGACCTGTCGCATGACCAGAGGATCCAAGATCCCGTCTCCCATGTAGATTGCGTGTTGGGGGTTGTAATGCTGGGCGATCCATTCAATCCGCTTTGAGCCGCTGACGTGGGTCAAGGGGAATCCCATATCTTCTACGATTCGCTTTCGGCTGATTTCAAACCCCCGAAAGTCTCCGCTGATGAATTGGATGTCGAGATGGGGCTTTAGGAGCATCAGAGCGTCATGGTCATCTGGCCCGAAGACTTTCATCACTTTCCCCTCAGCAGAGTAATAAAACTGCCCTGTTGTCATGACCCCATCGACGTCGAGGATGAAGACGGTAGGTTTAGTTTGTGGCAATGATTTGATAGGCATATTCCTGAGGAGGTACATGGGAGCGGTTGATGAGTGCCCTTCGGGAGAAGAGAGATTGTGCTAAGATGAGAAGCAACCGGCGCGCTTGTTTGAAGAGCTTGACGTTGCTTACCTGATCCTCTTCTCGCCACGTGAGGGGGAAGAAGGAGATGCGAGTTTGATTGAAGAGAGAATATAAAACTAAATAATAATTAAAGGTAAGCGCGTTAGGGAAATGGAGATAGAAACGGGATTGCAAGAATCGGGTGCTATAAAGGTTGAGGCCTGAGCCTAAATCGTATAACTTTTTCCCCCAGATCAGTGAGAACAATTGGTTGAAAACGAGGTTCCCAAATGTGCGAAAACGGGAATAGTGAATCAATTTTGACTGAGGCATAAATCGGGCGCCTAAGAGGTTATCTACCAGACGGTGCTCGCCTCGTTGAATCCGGGGGACAAGATCGGCGATATCCCCTTGATCATCGCCATGAAGAATCGCGACATAATCAAATCCGCAATCAAGAGCGTAATTAAATGCGACTTTGTGAGAACCGCCTAAGTTATAGTTCTCTCGGTTTTGGATTAATGTTGTTTTTGTGTGAGTGATTTTCCCGATCTCGCGTTGGCATACGGCCAACGTGTTATCGGTGCTCCGATTTTCAATGATGAGCAATTCTGTAAAGACATCCGGCGCTGCAGCATTGAATTTAGCCAGGGTGCGAGCGATCTGCTTTTCGCAATTGTAAGCGGGAATGAAGAGGAGGATTTTTTCTTTCATGCGGAATGCTTACGAATGGGTTCTAGAATGGTTCCTAATGCGAGAAAGTTTGCTAAGAACGATACAGGGGTTGTGATGATTTTGGCTAGTGCAATCGGGATACCGAAATTCGAGAGGAGTTGAATGATCGTGGAAAATATAAAAACAGCAACACAACTATACAACAAGTAGACTAGGAACTTGTGAGCTAAGAAGTAGCTGTTGGAATAAAACACAGATCGTTTCGATCCAAAAAAAGAGAATGCGATTCCGCCCAAGGCTCCCAAGGGGTTTGCGATCAGAATTGGGAGTCCTACCAGAATGGAAGCGTAAAAGAGGCTAAAATCGAGGCACCATCCCACCGTAGCGATGAGGGCAAATCGGAGGAATTTCACGATAATACCGCTTGGCTCATGGCATCTCGGGGGGCTTCTAGTCCTGTATAAAGGGAAAATTGCGCAAAGGCTTGGTGGAGAGCCATCGTCACCCCTTCGATCACAGGAATGCCTAATTTTTTGGCTTCCCGAATTAGGGAAGTGCCTGAAGGAGAGACGACCACATCCATGACGAGCCGAAACGGGCGCAGCATCCCGATCGGAAGATCAAGAGGCGTTGCATGGATCAAAACGGAGGCGGTGGTTTGCTCTCGTTCGCTCCAGGGGATGAGATGGGCCCCAAATTTTTGAGCGACGATACGGGATTTTTCAGGAGATCGGGAAGAGAGAAAAATGTGCTTCATGCCGAGCTGCTGCAGCGCATAGAGAATGGCGCGAGCCACTCCGCCGGCGCCTAGAATGAGAATCGGTTCTCTTAGGTCCCTGAGAAATGGGGAGAGCACTTCTTGTGCCCCGATTGCATCGGTGTTGTACCCGATCAGTCGTCCCTGCTCATTCACAATGGTATTGACGGCCCCAATTGCAGATGCGGACGGGTCGAGAGCGTCGAGATACGGAAGCACAGCTTCTTTAAAAGGCATGGAAACACTGCAGCCGCGGATTCCGAGACCTCGGACTCCCGCAATGGCATTGGCGAGATCATGCACCTGGAAGGCTTTGTAGAGATAATCGAGACCCAAGGCGCGATAGCCTGCGTTATGGGCCAGGGTGCCCATCCGGCCCGGAGATGAAGAGATCGAGATACAGAGGGTAGTGTGAGCTGAAATCATGAGCTTAAGAAGAGCGCTCCCAATCCATAAAGAGCTTGGTCGAAGGGGGGATGATGGAGGGGTGCCATGTTTAGATATATTAAGCCTGTGAGCTGTTTTACACGGCGAAAATCGAGTCCGGCTGTTTGCACAAACTGTTGCAGTTGTTTTTGATACGTTTGCCCGAGGAATCGCTGTGCGAAATCGACATGCAGATTTCCCTTTTCCAAGCGAAAATCGAACAGCCCTTGTTTGATGTAGTCGTAGTTGAGGATCATGCCGCCATGCAACTTTGCGAGATCGTAGTAGAGGTCGCCAAATTCGACGTTGCCCGCAAAGTCTTGCCGCCAATCGATAAGCGTAAATTGGCCGCTTTTCTCATCGTATAGAATATTGTCGAACTGTAGATCTCCATGCATAAAAACCGGTTTCCCCTGGCAAAGTTCATCCCAAGGAAGCGCATTGAGGAGTGCGGAGACGGGGCGCACCGGAATCCCATTCACAGAGAGGGGATCGGCGAAATCGGGGTATTTTTTTTGAAAAGCCTTTAACCGCTCGGCTGTTTTGACTCGGTAGAAAGTATGGCAATGCCGTTTCATGTCGGATTCAGCAACTGTTACAGGAGTCCAAACTTCGGTTTGCAGCCAAGAGAGGAGTTGAGAAAAAATCTCGGGTGAAAGATAGGTGTAGAGAGTCCGCCCCGGGACGAATGGATAAGCGTAAAATTGTGAGCCGGCGTATCCGATTTTGGGGAAGATAGACGGTTTTAAAGAGGCTTTTCGGACCCGCGCGGTGACGATTTTCGGATCGGAAAAAAACTTTACGACGCGGCCGTCGACAAAATAAAGCGATTCGTTTGTCTTGCCAAAGTCATACAACTGCGTTTCCGCTACCGCCTTGCGGTACTTTTCATAGGTGCCGAGGTCTGTCCAGTGAATTGGAAACGATTGTAGTTCAGATTCCTGCAGCAACCCTTGAAGGCCGCTTGAAACCTGATGTTCTCCCGCAATAGCCTTCCCTTTTGCAAGCGAAGACCAAAATAGCGAGACGTCTTGAATGAACATCAGCCCCGTAAAAGCCGGGGTCTGATTTCCCGTGACCGCTTTGTCGAGCAGTGCGACGACGCGGGACTCTTTCAATTGCACGTTGCAGTAGGCGTTCTGTTCGGATTGGGGAACCGCGCTGATCCCAATCCAATTCCCTTTTGGCTGATCTTTGAGATTGCCTTGGAAGAGCGTATCGCATGCGATGAAGTAAAACGGTTTTTGCAAATGTTTGCGGCAGCAAAAGAGGGAATAGCCGGGGCCAGATCCTTCTCCTTCAAGGAGATCCACTTCAACAAAGGTAACGGAAAGGTGGGGGTGGGCTGCAGCGAGGTATTCGCGCACTTGAGCTCCTTGATAACCAAGGGCAATTACAAATGGAGTCCCTTGCGGAAAACTGTCGATGATGTGGGAGAGGATCGCTTTTTGACCGAACGGAAGGAGCGCTTTATTCATGAAAGAGAGCGGGTTCATGCGGGTCCCTTTGCCCGCTGTGAGAATGCAGACGGGGGCCAACATTTTCATGCCTTTGCGTGCTCCGAGACAATGCGCCCATTTTCCCGCTTCCGATCGTCCTGGACTCGAATGACATCGTCGAGAAACGGAGTTGAGACTTCGTATAGGATAATATCGGTGACGGCTTCCAATCGATGGAGAATGGGGGGCTTCATGTGGATGACCGAAACGGCAGACAACACAAGAGAACTCAAATGTTCGGGCTTGACGTGGTCGTTGGGAACAGAGGACTCATGCTTGTAAATTAATTTTGTCGTCCCAAAAAATAGGACGTTTGTCTCTTCTTTGAAATTGTGATACTGAAGGCTGGTTCTATTTCCCTCTCGAATCATCACCTCTTTCAGGCAATATCCTGGGTGTTGTCCGTTGAGCCACCGCTCATGTCCCCACGGCTTGTTCACTTGATATTGTCCACTTGCGCGGGTGATCACAAGAGAAGGTGTCTTGGCCGGGGAGCTTTGAATCCCTGCGATTAAGAGTACGATGGGGGTTTTGATCGCGGTGATCTCGGTAGGGCGGAGTTCGATTTGGGCTGAATCTCCTTCAGAGAGCGTTTCACCGCCTGAGAGTTGCACTTTGCCGCCAGAGCCCGTCTTCAATACAAAGAGGGTGAGCGATTGCATTTGTTTGGAAGAAAACGTTTTCCCCGGTTGAAGTTTGAGTTGGCGATAAGAGTAGGGGGTTGAGGAGAAAAGGAGATCTGCAGGAGTTGAATGGATATCGGTACCCAGTCGGCATACGTCGTTGCCACCGTAGTTCTCAAATTGCATAGGGATACACTCCTAGGGGATAAGTCTGAAATTTCGCATGTATCGCAACATGCGCCGTTTGATGGCTTCTTTGAGCACAGAATTGAGATCTATGTTGAGGGCGCGACATCTCATGACGGCTTCCTGTTTGATTTCGACAAATGTGGGATGAGAAAACACATAGTGCCCTGCAATGACCGCGCGGTCTGAATCGGTCGCAGTCGTGTTGGCAAGCATCCATTTCTCCCATTTGCGAGATTGAAAGGCTAGTTCCAAGATTTTGTCGTGTAACGAGGGAAGGCCGATTTTATTGAGAATGTCGAGAAAAGAGAGCGTTTCGGTCACGCCAAATTCGGGGGCGACGTTGGCACTATGGAGACCGATTCGCGGGTGCCATGCAAGAGTCTCTTCAGATAAGTAGTCGGCGTTGTGCTCTTTTAACATAAGCCCATGCGTTTTGCAGATCTGAATCAGCGTTGAAAGAGTCTGCGGAGCTAGAGTTCCGCCTTGGGCATGAACCAGCGGATCCAGTTCTCCCACGTTGCGCATCTCCATCACTTTCGTCCCGGTTTGGACGACGAGAAAGCTAGGGGGAGGGAGGGCTTCTCGAGTGCAAAAGTCGAGGATTGATTGAAGAAGGTGTTGGGTGTCCTGCGGAGGTGCCGCGCCGATCAGCCCTTCATCGGTGCCAATTTCGATGGCAATGTCGCGTCCGTAATGGCGCGCTGTTGCATGACAAAATTCGAGGAGGTCTTGGGTGCGTTGAATAAACGTGTTCAGTGAGACAGTGGCTTTCCCCATTGCATCGTGCCCAGGATCTAAGTGCAAGATATCCATGCCCGATGCGATATCGGTTTGATAGGAGAGCTGGGCTGATTGCATCGCTTCTGAATAGGGAAGCCGATGCTTTACTTCGAGCTCACTTTGCCAGGGGCCGCCGTGATCTCGGGCGAGCAAAACATGATGGCCGCGATCTTTTTCTTTCACATAGCGGCAAAAATCTTCCGTGGTCCAACGATTGACATAGCCTCCACCAAAGGCTTCCGAATCGATTTGACGGCGGCTGGCGATCAGAATCAAGGGCACTTGGTGCTCGTTAGCCAATTCAATCGCCACATCGACGCAATTGAGACTCATGGGACCCACGCACAGGAGAGTCGCTTGTCTCAGCTGAAGCACGTGCTTTAAAGCGGCAATTTTATCTTGTGTTTGGATTCCTGAAGACAAACTTCCTGCTGGCATGAAACAGATGTCCTTACTCGAAAGGGAGGAATCCAAATGTTGATCCTGGCATAGAATTTACAGTTTCACCAAAAAAGAGAACAGACAAATCTTTTCAACATGAGCAAACGGGCAGTCTTTCCTCGCGCCTTAGTTGATGTAAAGCGGCTTTACATTTAGACTCGTGGACTCTGCTGTTTGGGACACCCTCGCAACGAGATGCCCTTCAACTATGTTCATTTTTAGGGGATGGCTTAAGTGCTGTCCCACCTGTACACACCAGGTTGACTGTGCCTGATGCGGGACCCCTCTCGGCGGAGTTTTTTTATACGGAAAGAAGAGCCGTTGCCCGACGGTCGGGCTCTTGGAAAGCGCCCTCGTGTTCTACGAGGGTGAATTGTGTAGACAGATGGTCTTTTAGGCGGGCGATGAGGTCGTCTGTTGTGTGGTCTTTGAGCCGCGTAAGAAACGCAGTGTGGTCGCGGTCGGCGCGGTAGGTGGGG
>CAYGOG010000008.1:0-1076 GCA_964351415.1 uncultured bacterium
GGGCAGGAAGGGAGCGGAGGCAGGTGAAGAGGGTCATGGGTGCAGTTTGAGGAGGTCGAGGCGCGTGATGCCTTCGATCGAGAGGCGTTTGAGGCGGGAGGTCGCGCCGCGCACGAGTGTGATGCGCGAGGGGGCAATACCGAGCTGATCGGCGAGAAAGTGGCGGAGCTCATCGTTGACGCGCCCTTTTTCAGGGACGCCGCGCACGCGGATCCGGAGTACATCGCCTTCCCAAGCCTCAACGCGATTCTGCGAGGCGCCTGGAGTCACTTTTACATCGAGGAGGATTGGGCTTCCCATCGGAGGCATTTTTGGTTAAAGGTTTCGTATTCTTGAGCGGCTTTGGCAGGGTCGGCAAGCGAGGGGTGGTGCCAGTACTCGCCAAAGTCAACTTCGATGAGTCGACCGTCGAGGAGAGCGGCGTTGTGGGGAAAGGCGGTGTCGCTATTGCCGACGCACTGGGCGACGCGATGGCGAACAAAGGCGCGGTAGGAGTCGAGTTGAGAGGGTGTGGGATGGGCAACAGGGGTGGCGCGGCGCTGGAGGACAAAGGCAATGCGGTTGAGGTCGAGGGTGCGGGGGCGGCCGAGGCGGTCGTAGAGCGTGACAGTGGGAAGGGCGGTTGTTTGGTGGAGATGGAGGTAGAGGAGGCCCGTTTCGGAGCGGAGGCGGTCCCAGGCGATTTGCGCGCCGTCCAGGGCGCGCTTGAGGCGGGCGGGATTGCGGGTGGAAAAGCATTTGAGGACCAGGTCGCCGCTTTCGAAGACGTAGGATTGCGTGCCGGCGGCGAGGAAGTGGAACGACGAGGGGATCAGGGGAACAGGGATGTGGGCTTGACCGATGGCAGGTTGGAGCGCCCGGGGGTGAAAATGGAAGGCCAAGCGCGTGAGGGCAAAGGGGAGGGCGAGGAGCAGGCAAAGGACAAAGGTAAGCACTAAACGCATGAGAAAAAAGAATATTCCTCTCACCGGATATTAGGGAATGGGATATGAGCGGAATTGATGAAGGGACTATTTGTTCGAAAGCCCATTGGGGCGGTGCATGAAGAGACAGGAAGCGCGAAGCTCCATCGCCAT